>JAUILJ010000182.1 GCA_030433055.1 Polyangia bacterium | reverse complement strand
TGGTGGATCTGCAGCATGACCTGAGTGGCCTCGGTTTCGGTTTGGTGAAAGAACTTCATCAGTACGTGGACCACGAATTCCATCGTGGTGTAGTCGTCGTTGTGAAAGACCACGTGGTAGCGCCGTGGGCGCTTGGTCTTGGGGCGTTCGACGAGTTCTAGGTCGCCGTCTTCTTGGTTTTGCTTCCGTGTGGCCATGCTCTGACGAACTCTGCCGGGCACCTGCCAGGCAGGTGCTGGGACTTCACTCACGTGCCGGTGCTGCACCGACTCGGCGCCGAGAGGGTCGGCGCGGTTACCTGCTCCTCTGAGCTAGACCACTAGAATACCTTGAGAGGGGTGGGTCTGCGGGCGAACCGCTACTTTGGTCACTGGATCGAAAGTGTCGAGGGGAGGCCCCGGTGGTGCGGCCCGATCGAGATCGGTCTTCACTGTGGCGACGCAGGGCCGCCACGGTGCGAGATGCCGGCGGTTTGCGGGTGAGCGAACGCTGGCTTGCCTGGCGCGTGGTCTGGATGGCGCGCATTCAGGACGTGTATCGACGTTGTCGAGCCGCATCGAAGCATCGGGCTCAACCGAATCTCGACCTGCAGGTGGCGGCTCGCGATCGCAAGCAGGGTTGGTGCCAAGTTGCGGCGACCCTCTTCACCTGGGGAGCCTGGGGGGCCAAGTCAAGCGGCGCTGGTCAAGCGGTGCTGGTCAAGCGGTGCTGGGCGAGCGGTCCGGCCGACCAAACGTCAAGAGCGCTACCCGCGATATGCGAGGAGCGCTCGAGACGTGGAGGTATTCTCCGCTGTTCGGCTCCGCTGACCCGGGAGCCTGACCGTGAACGGTCCGGGCGCCGCAGCCATATGCTGCGGCAAGTGAGGTATGCGGTCGCCAGACCGCGCGTGACATGAAGCGAGGGAGCGCGATCAAGTCGCGGTCTTCGCGGGCGCCTTCGGCTTGTCAGCCTCGGCGTTCTCCTTGGCGCGCTTCATCTGCCACTCGAGGTTCTTCTTGGCCCGACGCACCTTCTGGCGACGACGAGCACGCGCATCTTGCGGGGTTCCCATAGCGGCGCGCGGTTTAGCGCAGCCAGCCGCTTTTGGCTCGCTGAAAATGCCCCTTGGGCGGAGGAACCGCGATCTCAGCCCGAGCGCTTGGCGGTACGCCTCACCCCCTGGGGGCCCGGTCTAGGAGGCGAATGCATCGAGCTCGGCGCTTCAAGTCGTCTGGGTTGCCTGGCATTCAGCGCTGGATCGGGTGGGGGGAGAGACCTAATCTTTACAAGATCGGGGATGCTCGCAGTAAATATGTTACACCTCATGCGGCACGATTCAGCGGTTATTGGCGAGCCTGAACCAGGTCAGCGGAAACCTCCGAGAGGATTTGTAAACGATGAGCGCGTCCGCCTCCTCCAACACCAGCGCCCCGGTCCTCAACTCTGCGGTTGGGCGACGCCTGCGGGAGCTGCGCCTCGAACAAGGACACTCCCAGGCGGAGTTCGCGCGGCGGCTGGGTATCAGCCCGGCGTATCTCAACCTGATTGAAAAGGGGAAGCGCACCGTCCAGCTGCCGCTGCTGTGGAAGGCGCTGGGGTTGCTGCATGTCGAGCCTGAGCCGTTCATCGGGAGCCTCGGGGCTCAGCGGGTCGAAGATGGCCTGGCCCAGTTGCTGGATGAGCCGCTGCTGCGCAGCCTGAACCTCGACGCGGACGAACTCGCGTCGCTCTCGGCCGAACCTCGCGCCGTCACGACCATCACCACGCTTTTCAATCTCTACAAGAACACCCGCTCCCAGCTCGACAACCTGCTGTACCAGCTCAGTCAACAAGAGGCCGACAAGAAGGCGCGCAGCGTTAGCCACACGGAAACAGAGAGTGGGTCACTGCGCTTCGACTATTCACCGCTCGACGAGGTCACGGACTTCTTGGAGGCGAACGACAACTTCTTCGGCGCCATAGAAGAAGCCGCGGCACGCGTGCGAGCGGAGGCAGCGCTGCCGCGTCGAGTCAACAGTGAGCAGCTAGGTCGTACCCTCGAGCGCTACGGTATCGTCGTGCAGGAGTTGACGGCTAGCGCTGGGTCGGTGGTGCGCCGCTATGATCCGGGGCTTGGTCGCCTCGAGATTGGCGCGGAGCTGTCCGAGAGCCGCAAGAAGTTCGACCTGGGGCACGTGCTCGGTCTACGCCTGCTCGACGAGCTGGGCCTTTACCATGCGGCAATGTCTGAGTACACGGCGAAGCATCAGGAGACGCTCAAGCTGCTCAAGGTGCACCTGGCGAACTACTTCGCCGGCGCGCTGCTCATGCCCTACGGTGACTTCTTCTCCGAGACTCAAGCCCAGCGCTACGATGTCGAGCGCCTGGCGCGAACGTTCGAGGTCAGCTACGAAGCTGCGGCGCATCGCATCACCAACCTCGGAGACCCACAGCGCCGAGGTGTGCCGATGCATTTTTTGCGTGTGGATATTGGTGGCAATATCTCCAAGCGTTACTCGGCCACAGGGCTGCGGTTTCCGGGAGCACTTGGCTCCTGTCCGAAGTGGGTGGTGCACACCGCCTTCCTGACCCCCAGCGTCATCAGCAAGCAGTTCAGCGTGATGCCTGACGGCACGAGCTACTTCTGCTTCGCCAAGGTCACTGCGGTGGCTGTACAGGGCTCATTGGCTCGCGGCACTGTCTACTCGATTGGCCTTGGGACACACGCCGAGGACGCGCACCACCTGGCGTATGCCGACGAGCACCCACGCTGGGCGCGTGAGCGCGCGCACAAGATCGGCATCCCGGTAGGAATCACCTGTCGCTTCTGCGAGCGGCCCGACTGCAACCAGCGCGCGGCGCCAAGCTACAAGTTCGCCTTCAACCCGAGCGAGCTGGTCAAGAAGGACAACTTCTTCTCTCCTGTGCTGGACAGTGACGCAGAGCTGAAAGAAGAAACGGCAGCTTCCTCGCGGAAACTGCCGATCCTGCCCGAGCGCTGAGTGGCGGGCCTCGCGTGGTCGTTGACTAGACCTTCCAGGTGCCGCCCGAGTTGAGCAGCTTCTCCAGATCCGGCGCGCCGTTGCTGGCCTTGGCCTTCTCGCGCTGGGTGACCAGCGCGTGGTCGTAGGTCTCCCGCTCGCTGCGGTAGAGCACGCCCAGCGCCACCGGGAACTCGGGGAAGGGCAAGCGAAGCAACGCCTGCGCGAACGCGATGTTGGTCTCGTCGTACACCGTGACGTCTGCTTCGCTCGCGCCGTTCTCGAGGTCGACGACCTCGAAGCGAAGCGTGTTGGGGTTCATGCGCAGCCCGCGCTTGTTGTCCTTGCCAAACAACAGCGGCTTGCCGTGCTGCACATGCAGCTGGCGATCCACCTTGTGGGCCTTATCCACGAAGCCGTCGAACGCACCGTCGTTGAACACGGGGCAGTTCTGGTAGATCTCGATGAACGAGGTGCCGCGGTGCGCGTTGGCCTGCTTGAGCACTTCACCGAGGTTCGGTGCATCCACGTCGACCGCCCTGGCGACGAAGCTGGCTCCACAGCCCAGTGCGAACGCGGACGGATCCACGGGGTGATCCGCGGAGCCTCCGGGCGTGCTCTTCGTGACCTTGCCGACCTCGCTCGTGGGCGAGTACTGGCCCTTGGTCAATCCGTAGATGCGGTTGTTGAAGAGCAGGACGTTGATGTCGAGGTTGCGGCGCAAGAGGTGGAGGAGATGGTTGCCGCCGATTGACAGGCCGTCGCCGTCGCCCGTGACGAGCCACACACTCAGGTCTGGATTCGCTGCTTTGACACCCAACGCGAACGCAGGCGCGCGGCCGTGGATTGTGTGGAAGCCGTAGGTGTTCATGTAGTAGGGGAAGCGGCTGCTGCAGCCAATCCCGCTGATCCACACCATGTTCTCGCGCGCGATCCCGAGGTCGGGCATCACGCGCTGCACGGTGGCGAGGATCGAGTAGTCGCCGCAGCCGGGGCACCAGCGGACCTCTTGGTCCGACATGAAGTCCTTGCGGGTCAGCGCTTCGGGGGTGATGGTCTGGTTCATGGCTCAGCTCTCCTTGCTCGCGAGGGTCTGCTTGATGCGAGCCTCGAGCTCGCCGATCTTGAACGGCTGTCCTTGGATCTTGGCGTAGCTCTCCGCGGGGATCAGGAACTCGCTGCGCAACACCTTGACCAGCTGGCCCATGTTCATTTCGGGCACGAGCACGTGGTCGAACTGGCTGAGCAGCTGGCCCAGGTTCTTCGGGAAGGGGTTGATGTAGCGCAGGTGCAGGTGGGAGACGTCCGCGCCGGCGTCTCGGCAGTTCTGAACCGCCTCCCGGATGGCGCCGTAGGTGGAACCCCAGCCGACGACCAGCAGCTTGCCGCTGTCGGTGCCCACGTCCACCTTGGCCTCAGGAATGTCGTTCGCGATGTTCGCGATCTTGTCCGCGCGCACGCGGCTCATCTTGGCGTGGTTCGCGGGGTCGTAAGAGATGTTGCCCGAGTCGAAGGCCTTCTCGATGCCGCCGATCCGGTGGAGCAGACCGGGAGTCCCCGGGATGGCCCAGTTGCGGGCCAGCGTCTGCTCGTCACGGTTGAAGGGGTGGAACCCTTCCGGATCCGTACGGAACTTGACGGGGAAGGGCGTCAGGTCAGCGACCTTCGGTACCTTCCACGGCTCGGCGCCGTTGCCCAGGTAGCCGTCGGTGAGCACGATGACCGGCGTCATGTACTTGGTCGCCAGGCGCGCGCCCTCGATCACTGTGTAGAAGCAGTCACCCGGGGTCGCTGCGGCCAGCACCGCGACAGGAGCCTCTCCGTTGCGGCCGTACACGGCCTGGAGGAGGTCGCTCTGCTCGGTCTTGGTTGGCATGCCGGTGCTGGGACCTGCGCGCTGAATGTCCAGGATCAACAGCGGAAGCTCCACGGCGATCGCCAGGCCAATGGCTTCCATCTTGAGGGCCATACCCGGCCCGCTGGTGGAGGTCACTCCGAGGGAGCCGGCGTATGAGGCGCCGATCGCCGCGCAGCAGGCTGCGATCTCGTCCTCGGCCTGAATCGTGGTCACGCCGAAGTGCTTGTAGCGGGACAGCTCGTGAAGGACGTCGCTCGCGGGTGTGATTGGATAAGCACCGAGGACGATGTCCAGCCCAGCGAGTTGCCCCGCGGCAACAACGCCCAGCGCTGTCGCCTGGTTGCCGGAGATGTTGCGGTACACTCCCGGCTCGACTGGTGCGGCAGGCACCTCGTAGCGGAAGTGGGAGACCTCAGCGGTTTCGCCGAAGGCGTGGCCTGCTTTCAGAGCCAGGGTGTTGGCCTGGACCAGCTCAGGCTTCTTGCCGAACTTTCTCTCCAGCCACTGAATCGTTGGCTCGAGCGGGCGACCGTAGATCCAGAACATCAGTCCCAGCGTCCAGAAGTTCTTGCAACGGTTGGCGTCTTTGGTGCTCAACCCGGCTTCTTTGACCGCCGCCACCGTCAGCTTGGTGATGTCGATACTGAGGACCTGGTAGCCGGATAGGGAGTCGTTCTCGAGGGGACTCTCAGCGTAGCCCGCCTTCTTGAGGTTCCCTGCGGTAAACGCGCCGGAGTTCAGCACCAGCAATCCGCCGGGCTTCAGGTCCTGAAGGTTGACCTTCAGCGCGGCCGGGTTCATCGCGACGAGCACGTCGGGTGCGTCACCCGGCGTGAAGACGTCGCGGGACGCGAAGTTGATCTGGAAGCCAGATACCCCGAAGGTCGTGCCCGCAGGAGCGCGAATTTCTGCAGGGAAGTCGGGAAAGGTGGCCAGATCGTTGCGCGCGAGCGCTGCGGCGACGGTGAACTGACTCCCGGTCACTTGCATGCCGTCGCCCGAGTCGCCCGCGAAACGCACGATCGCTCCGGGAAGTGACTTGGGGGTATTGGGATCGTCAGGGGTGACGGGAACCGGCTGTGCCATGATCTAGCTCTGTGTAAGAAGGGGGCCGCGGCTCGCGGCTCGCGTGGGGTGTTTCAGGGAATATGCGTTGCTGAGCACTCGCCCCGCTCGCGGGGAAGTGCACGGGGACCTGCCTGAAGGCGAAGCGGCCACCGCACTCAGACGAGGCCTGGCGCTCCACACTCCTTCGTTCGTTGGCCCGGGCACGGGCGGAAGAGAACGAGACAGGAGGCTGCGCTGAGGGGGATGCGCCATGGGGCTAAGGGCCGGCAAGGGTCGGTAGTTGGACCTGCGCCGACAGAAACGCTCTGAGCGGGGTCCTACCGCTTTTCGGGGCAGAACGCTCGCCCCTTTGTAGAGCTGCCGCAAGGGATACCACGAGGCCCATGTGCCGTTCGTAGCGGCAATTGTCAAGGCACCGCGTCGGAAAACTCAAGAATGGGCGTGCTGTGGGTTGGCCCGCAAAGCCCAGGTGGTTTGCAGGCGCTCTCCCGCGTGATAAGCGCGCCGCACCCTCGCACTGGATGCGAGGCCTATTTCTTTCGAGAGCAAGGGAGCCCGACGATGACAAGCCTCAAGGAGCTGGTTGGTAGTGGCGAGAAGCGTGACGCAGTGATCGAGGACGCGCAGAAAGTCCTGGACGCTGAGGTCGCGGACAAAGGCGGGATCAGCGGGATGGCGATCAAGACCGCGTACAAGATGGTCAAGGGCATCCAGCCGGGCTTCATCCGCAAGGTCGTCAATGCGCTCCTCGACGACTTCCTGGATCAGCTGGACCCGCTGTATCAGGAGGCGCTGTCGGAGGGTAAGGCCCCGGGTCAACACCTGAAGGACAACAAGAGCCGAGTCGCCGAGGCGCTCCTCAGCGTCACCGACGCTCGAGCCAAGGCGAGCGACAAGGGGTCGGTCAAGAAGATGTACGAGAAGCTGCGTCCTTCCGCGGCGAAGCACGTTGAGGACGCCGCGCCTCGCCTCGCGGCAATGCTCGAGCGGCACACGAGCTGAGGTTTCGGTCGCCGCGCGGCGTCAAACACATTGTGTGTGCGGCTCGCCCCAAAACGATCCGCCTGCGCAGCGATGGTTGACGAATGCGTCGCTGGAAACGCCTAATCCCGGCATGAATGGGAGCGCGTGCAGCCAGGCCCCACGGGGCTCGCTGCGCGTGGACCAGCCCCAGTGCGTCGCGCTGGGGCTAGTCGTGTCGGGTGCCGCCGCCGTACCATTCTCTACTGACAAGTCCGCGTAGGCGGTCAGACTGTACAGGGGTGGAACTGGAGTGGTGACGGAGGAACTCACACGCGGCAAACGACTCGGTCGCTACGAGCTTCTCCAGCGCATTGGCCGTGGCGGGATGGCCACGGTTTGGGTTGCCCGGGAGCACGCGGATACACCGGAGCAGGAGCGTCTCGTCGCGGTCAAGGCCATCCTGCACGACCTCGCGTCGGACAAAGAGTTCGTCGACATGTTCCTCGACGAAGGTCGGCTCATTCGCGCCATTCGTCACCCCAACGTCGTCGACGTCTACGAGGTCGATGAGGCGGACGGCGTCATGTACATGGCCATGGAGTGGGTCGAAGGCGACTCGCTACATGCCGTCATCGCCGAGTCTGGAAAGCGAAGGCCTATCCCTGCGGAAATGGCGGTGCGCATCATCGCCGATGCTGCCGCAGGCTTGCACGCCGCCCACGAGCTGACTGACGAGAGCGGGAAGCTGCTCGGCGTCGTTCATCGGGATGTGTCCCCACACAACATCTTGATCGGCACCGATGGCGCGATCAAGCTCGTGGACTTCGGCGTCGCCAAGGCGATGGGACGCATCGGTGAGGCGACTCAAGCTGGTCAGCTCAAGGGTAAGTTTGGCTACATGTCGCCGGAACAGGCCCGAGGGAAACCGGTTGACCGGCGGGCGGACATTTTCGCGCTCGGCATCGTGCTCTTCGAGTTGACGACCACCAGGCGCCTGTTCCGCGGGGAACATGACGCGGAGACGCTCCACCTCGTGGTCAGCGGAAAGATCCCGGAACCTCACAGCATCGATCCAGAGTACCCCGAGGAGCTCCAGCGCATCGTGTTGCGCGCGCTTGAACGCGACATCGACAAGCGCTACCAGACGGCGCTCGAGTTCCAGGCAGATCTCGAGGCCTACCTCCAGACGAACAGCATCCTGGTGCCGCGCAGCGGCGTCGCCTCGTTGCTCAAGCGCGTGCTGGGCCCTCGCATCGAACAGCGGCGCAAAGGGATCCGCGCTGCCCTCAAGGCCGCTGAAGCCGGCAGGTCAAGCCTGCTGCCGGGGAGTGAAGCCGGGTTTACCCCAACTGGGAAATCGTCGGCGGACGTGATTTCGGAAGGGACGGGGAGCGGCATCGGTCCGATGTCGGTGAGTTCAATCACCGGCAGCGGCGTGGGCCTCCCGCTGGAGCCGTCTGCACCTACTCACACCAGCTTTCCCCAGACCGTTTCCGCGCCGCCGCCGCAGCGCTCCGGGCTTGGGGGCTACATCGTGGGTGTGGTCGGGCTGCTCGTGGCGTTGGTCGTCGTGGTCGTGTTCGCGCTCACCCGTCGAGAAGCGACCACCACGACCGTGGTCAGCGTTCCTGCCGCGACAGCGCCTCCCGTGGAGACCCAGCAGCCCGAGCCGGCACCTGCGCCAGCTACGAGCAGTGACGGGGTCGAGACCCTGGAGCTCGATGATCTCGACGCTGGAGCCGCACCAGCTGAAGTGCAGAAAGGCCACACGGCTGCTCCGCACAGCAACCCCAAGCCGACGGCAGCGCCGAAGGCGACTGGCGCTGCGCCAAGCCCGACGGGCGACTTGCCCCGCGCCAATCCGTACAAGTAGCGGTGTGCGTCATGGGTTGCCTCGCGGAACCGGAGCGCGCCACGCAGGCCTCTCAGATTGCGCGGCGTAGCTGTAGATCGCTGGGTAGGCGTAATGGTAGCTGCTGCGCGGGGGCGTTGCGGCGCAGGTGGACGCAGCGCCGAGGGCATCACTGGGTTCCGTCTGGGACCTTGGCGATCACCCCGCCGAGCGTGCGATAGATGAAGTTGCTGCCAATCTGGCGGAGCTTTACCGGGGATTCGCTCGCCGGCACGATCTGCTGCACGCTCGTGCTGCCCACGACATGACTGAATATGCCCCCTTCACCCAGATCTGAGCCGCCAGCGATGAATCCGATACGATCCGCGTAGGACACCAGCTCGGATGGAGCAGTGAACCCGCTCAGCATCCGCGTCTCCGCGGGGCCGCTTCCGTCACAGGTGGCGTTGAGCACGGGGCGCACCCAGACTTCTCCGTTGGCTCGAGCGACGAAGATCTTGTTGCCGTCCGAGGCCAGCCCGGTGGCGTCCGTTACTTGCGTCGCGAGCGCGTCGACTCGGGAGCCGCCGCCCAGGGGTACGGCGTACGCGCGTCCGTTCGTGATCCAATAAATGCAGTGTTTGTCGCTCGCGATCGGACCTCCGGTTTGGTTTCCGTCGGGATCCGTGTAGATCAGATCGAGCGCGCTCCCGCCTCCGGCCAGGCTGGTGCCCAAGATGTGCGGCTGATTCTTCGAGCCCGTCTTGGCTACGACGATCAGTCGCGGCGGGTTCTCGCTGGTGATCGTCATCGCGACGATGTGGCCGATGCTCGAGGAAGCGTACGGCAGCTCGATCGCGGGGTTGGCACCGGCCGGATTCTTCTCGAAGCGCACCAGCCGACCTTCGTCAGTCGCCTGCACCCCGGCGCCAACGTAAAAAAACAGGCTAATCGCAGGGGAACTCAAGCTAGCCGGGCGATCGAACTTGTCGGAGCCCGAGGTCGTGCCGGTGCCGTCGAGCGCGGTCTTCCGCACGTTGTCGTTGATCGCGTCCTCCGGCACCCAGTACGCGGAGTTTGCGTCCACGCTGAGCAGCGCGTTGGTCGCTCCGCCAGCGAGGCTGGTGGAGGGGTACTTGGTCGAGTCCCAGGGAATCACGGTGATCGGAATGGCTGCGTCCGCGTCGCTGGCGTCGTCCGCGTCGCTCCCTGCGTCTTGCGCTCCGCTCCCCGCGGTGCCCGAGCTCCCTGAGCTCCCGCCAGTCCCCCCGCTGCCCGCTGAGCCTCCGCTGCTCTGCCCGCCGCTTCCGCCTGCGCCACCCTGGGCGTCGTCGAGCAGCGACTCGTCCAGGCTCTTGAAGCAGGCCGTGCTCACCCCGGAGGCCAGGGCAAGCGCTGCACAGGAAACGAGGAGTTTGCGGGAGGGGAACTTCAAGCCACGAAGCATCGCAAGCCATGTTAGCATTTGGCCCAGATTCCGAGCGTTTCCGATGACACGAAGCATGCACTTGGTTGTGAGGCAGGGGAGCTGGCGCCGGCCACTCGTGGCGGCGGCGGTCAGCGCGGCGTTGTTCGGTGGCTTCGCGCCGGTGTCGGCGCAGGCTCAGGAAGCAGGCGCTGAGGCACCTGCGGACGACGCCGGTCGGTTCTTTGATGCCGCGCAGCGAGCGTTCAAGGAGGGCCGATATGTCGACGCGGCTCACAGCTTCGAGCAGGCGTTCAAGATCAAGCCGCACCCAGCGCCGCTGATCAACGCAGGCGACGCGTGGGACAAAGCGGGGGAGTACGCGCTGGCGGCGCGCGCCTATCAGAAGGTCTTGACCCTCAAGCAGGCTACCGAGCAGGACCGCATCGACGCGACCGATCGCCTCACCCGCATTTCCCCCAAGTTGGGTCTGATCGAGCTCGTGGGGAACCCTGGGATCCGGGCTCGCATCGATGACGAGGAGTTTCACGGCGGCGATCGCGTCTACCTCTTTCCCGGCGAGCACCGGGTGACCCTCGTCGATGTCGATGGGGCCAAGGTGCGGGCGATCCAGCTAGCGGCTGCCACCGAACGAAGCGTGGATTTGTCCACGCTATTGCCCAAGCGGGACACCTCCCCCAAACCCGCTGAACCGAAGCACGACGATGTCGCCATCGACACCGCTCCGGGCTCCGAGGGCGGGATTCGCCCCATCACCTACGTGGCCTATGGGGTGGGCGCGCTCGGGCTGATCGGGGGGGTGGTGTTTGGCCTGCAGGTCAACTCCGCGGAGGACGACTACAACTCCAGCCCCAATCGGGACGACCTGGATCGCTTCAACTCAGCCAAGCTGATGACCAACGTCAGCCTGGGCGTTGGCCTCGTCGGCGTCGGAGTGGGTACTTTTTTCCTGA
>JAUILJ010001060.1 GCA_030433055.1 Polyangia bacterium | reverse complement strand
CCCCAACGTTCCTGTTTTCTTCCGTGCGGAACGCGAGATCGACTGCCGCTATCCGCAGCTGTACAGCTTCTACCGCACCAACCGGGGGAGCGACTTGCCCTCGGGGCAGAGCGACACCTGCTACGTGTACTGGCCTGCGCCTTCGGCGATGAAGTACATGGTGCAGCGCATGTTGCCGCCCATGGTGCTACCCCGAGCGATGTATCGCACCCGCGCGAAGCACTGGGTGCGCGGCGGGATCGGCAGCCTGTTCGACCTGAACGCGGTGGATCGCTTCGTCGATCGGCTGTTCGGTATCATCGTGATCCTGGGCAAGCCAAAGAGCCGAGGTGAGGTTCGCATTCGCTCGAGTCGGGCGAGCGACCCCGCGACGTACGACCCGCGCTACCTCGAGCACGCCGAAGATCTCTCAGTGCTCGTGAGCGGCGTGCGCAAGGCGCGCGCCATCGCTGGGAGCGGGGAGCTCGCGAAGTGGGGCGCCAAAGAGGTGATGCCTGGCGCTTGGTGCAGGAGTGAACGCGCCCTCGGTTGGTATGTTCGCCGCAACATGATCACCACCTATCACTTCGCCGGGACCTGTCGCATGGGCACAAACGGCGCTTCGGTCGTCGATACCCGGCTGCGCTTTCGAGGACTGCGAGGGCTGCGTATCGCGGACGCCTCGGTGATCCCGTGGACGCCGGTGTCTGCGCTGAATGCTCCGAGCATGATGATCGGGTACCGTGCCGCGCGGCACTTGCTCGAGGAACAGCCCGCACTCGGCGCCCGATGATCGTCTTGGACGAGCCGCCGAAGTGGCGCATTCCATGGAGGCCATATCCTGCGCTGACGCCCGTGGATCTCAGTGGGCAGGTCTGTGTGGTCACCGGTGCCAGCTCCGGTATCGGATTGCAGACGGCGCTCCGGCTCGCGGAGTGGGGAGCCAGCGTGGCGATGGTTGGGCGCCATCCCGAGCGCACTCCAGCTGCCTGTCAGGCGATCCGTGAGCGCACGGGTAACGGTGCTGTACAATATTTCCTGGCGGATTTTGCTTCGCTGAGCGAAGTGTGGCAGCTCGCTCAGCGCCTGAAGCGCGCTTACCCGAGCATCGATGTGCTGGTGAACAACGCTGGCCTGTGGCTTCAGCGCCGTGAGCTGACGCCGGACGGCTACGAGAAGACCTTCGCGGTGAACCACCTCGCGCCGTTCCTGTTGACCATGGAGCTGCTCGATAGCTTGAAGGAGGGTGCGCACGCGAGGGTCGTGAATGTTTCCTCGCGGCTCAATGAGAAGGTGAAGCGGCTTCGGCTCGAAGACTGGCAGGTTACCGCCAGGCGCTACTGGGGGATCGAAGTCTACGGTCAGTCCAAGCTCGCGAACGTGTTGTTCTCCAACGAGCTGGCACGGCGCCTCGACGGCACCGGCGTGACGAGCAACGCGTTGCATCCGGGCGACGTGGCGACTGCTGTGACCCGAGACAGCGGCTTTCTGGACTGGGGGATCAACTGGGTGGGCAAGCGCTGGCTCCTGACACCTGAAGAGGGTGCTCGCACCAGCCTGCATGTCGCGACGAGTACCACCTTGGCTGAGACCTCCGGGAGCTACTTCTCGAGGCTGCGTGAAGCGGCGCCGAACCCACTGGCTCACGATCGCGAGCTCGCCACGGAGCTGTGGGATCTGAGCGAAGAGCTCTGTCAGCGCGCCCTCACCCCCAAACCGTTGTGAGTTCCTAAAGTTTCCCCACGGCAGCTGCGCAGAAATCGAGTAGGTAGAAACCGAGCATACTCACCGCCAGGGCGACGAGCAGGGTGTACTTCAGGTCCCAGCGCTTCGCTCCTTCGTCGATGAAGTAGAAGAAGGGGAAGCTCGCCAGAAAGTACGTCGAGTAGATGACAGACCCGTAGGTCAGCATGGCGTCCATCTTCTCGTAGTAGAAGGCGCCAGCGAGGCTCGGGTTGGCCATGGCCTTCGTCTCGAGCCACGCCCAGAAGTACCCAACGCCGAGGATCGCGACGGGGATCCCGAGCACCGTCATCGCCGCGACGCGCAGGTCGAGGAAGAGGCACAGCACGACCAGGACGATCCCGAGTCCCCAG
>JAUILJ010000181.1 GCA_030433055.1 Polyangia bacterium | reverse complement strand
CCATCACAATTCGACTCGAGCCGGTCGCCGACTGCCTCCACCGCGCCGGGGTTCCGCCCGCTGTTGTTGTCGTCGCCGTCGAGCAGGCGCGCGATGCCGTTCGCCTCTTGTGAGGCGGTGTCGCAGAAGGCCGAGGAGCGCTTTCAGCCAGCGGACATCATCTGGGCGATCGATACCTCGGGCAGCATGGTGGAGGAGGCCGCGTCGGTGCAGCAGAACATCAACGCCTTCTCGCAGCAGATCGTTGCTAGCGGCATCGACGTGCACGTAGCGATGCTCGCGGGGTATCCGTTCTGGCCGCTGCCGGGGATCTGCGTGCCGGCACCTCTCGGCTCTGGGCAGTGCCCTGCGGACTCCAAGGCGCCTAACTTCTTGCATGTCCAGAACTCGTTCATTGATAGCGTTGATGCCCTGCGGAAACTCGTTGCGCGCTTCAACGACTACAAGTTCATGTTTCGTCCGAACTCATTGAAGTACGTCGTGGTGATTACCGATGACAACTCGGCGAACTCTCCCGACGGCAGTAGTACGGGCAACCCGGGGGCATACGACAACAACCCGCAGCAATTCATCACCGACTATTCGAACCTCGACCCGGCTCTGCTCAAGAACGGAGACGGCACGCCTGCGTGGAAATTCAGCGCGATCTACGCCTTCACCCAGTGCGCCAACGCGGCGCGGGTGGGCTCGGTCTACAAAGACATCGTAAACGCCACCGGGGGCATTCACGGCGACATCTGTAGCTGCCCTCCAGGTCAGCTCGCTGCTTGCCAGCAAACGTTTCAACAGATCTTCAATGAGCTAGCCACCAAGATCTCACAAGGCGCGGTGCCTCTCGACTGCGAGTGGGGTATTCCGCCCGCTCCCCAGGGCCAGAGCTTCGATCCCAACAAGGTGAACGTCGAGTTCACCGATCAGGATAACGGCACGCAGGAGACGATTTACCGTGTGGATGACCAGGCCAGCTGCGATCCCACGTTGGGCGGCTGGTACTACGACAACGCGGTGAACCCGACGCGCATCATCGCGTGCCCCGCGACCTGCAGCGAGGTGAAGTCGGTCGTGCAAGGGCAGGTCGATATCGCCTTCGGTTGTGAGTCGGTCGTTATCCCGCGCTAGCGAGTGGATCTGGAGCTGAGCTCGCGAAGCCGACGCCACAGCGATCAGCGCGGCGGCGCGAGCTCGGTGTGGGCTCGGCCACGCGTTCAGCGAAATCGGGGGATGGGTTTCGGTTCCGATGGCTTGGCGGCGCTTGCTCGCGTCGCGCTCCTGGGCGCCTTGGCGGGGCTGTGCGCCGGGGCGCTGCGCTGAAGCGCAACGACCACGCGCTGATTCATGTTCGGCACCAACGTCTCCGAGTGCGTGCGATATCCCTGCAAGCTCAACTCGAGCACCAGCGGTGAGTCGCTGGGGGTGAGCTCGACGTTGGTAGGAGTTGGCCCGATCGATCGCAACGCGCCTTTCGGCCCAAGCTTGAGCATCGCACCCGCTGGTGTGGTTTCCACGGAGAATTGCACCATGGTGGGTCGCGAGGTGCTGGACGGGATCTGCTCGGGCTCTGCGCTCGCCTGAGGCGCTCGAGGTTCCCCGCTGGGAGGCTCCTGATCGCTCAGCAGCTGTGCGACGCCCAGCGCGCCGACGACGAGCGCCATGGCTCCCAAGCCGATCCACATCGGCCTGGTATGCCTGTTAGGGGGCCTGACATCTCTGTCGCCCGCGGCGGGGGAGCTGAGCGCGCCACCGTCGGCTTCTTCGCTGGGCCCATGCAGCGTTGGAATATCGACCGTTTCGTCGACTTCGGCGCTCGGTACGGCCTGGGGCAGCCGCCCTGCCTTCAGTTCCAGGAGCAGATCTCGCTTGGCGTCGATGCGCTCCGGGAACAGCCGCTCCATCAGTGCCGCCAGCGCCTGATCGGGGTGCTCCGTTTGAAACGACCGCTGGACAAATGGCAGCAGCTCCGTTCGCAGGTCTACTGCCGTGGGGAACCGACGCAGCTTGTTCTTGTCGAGCGCCGCCCTGCACGCCTCAACCAGGGCCGAGTGTCCCGCCGCCGGCCCCTGGAGCTGCGGGGTCGGTTCGTCACAGATGGCCTGAAAAGTGAGCAGCTCACTCTGACGGGCGAACCGAGCGCCGCTCAGTGCTTCCCACAGCACGATGCCCATCGAGAAGACATCACTGCGGCGATCCAGTGCCTTCCCTTGGCACTGCTCCGGCGACATGTACGCGAACTTGCCCTTCACCTGACCGGCCTCGGTCTGCGTCATGCGGTCTGCGGCCTTCGCGATGCCAAAGTCGAGTAGCTTCACCTGCCCAGAGTAAGTGATGAAAATATTCTGCGGGGAAATGTCTCGGTGGACCAAATCTCGGGGGAACCCCTGTTCGTCGGTCAGCTCGTGGGCCGCGTGCAAGCCTGCGCATGCCTCGGCGACGACGTGCGCAGCCAGGGCGGGATCGAGCCGCTCTCCGCGACTTGCGAGGCGGCGGAGCAGACTGCCCAGGCTCTCCCCAGCGAGGTACTCCATGACCAAGAAGAGCTCGCCGTCTTCCTGCACCAGCTCTTGCACCTGAACTACGTTCGAGTGCTGTATCCCGGAGGCAATGCGAGCCTCATCGACGAACATCGAGACGAACTCCGCGCGCCGTGCGAGGTGAGGGAAGATGCGCTTACACACCACGACGCGCTCGAAGCCGAAAGGACCTGTCAATCGGCCTAGCCAGATCTCCGCCATACCTCCCGTCGCCAGCAGCCCGGCGACTTCGTAGCGCCCTAGCCGCGGTGGTGCGGGCGAAGGCGAGAAGTTCGTTGGTTCGTCTGCTGGGTCGAGTCGATTCACGGTTGCCGCGGCGCGGGGAGCCCGCGGCGAGGATAGCCTCTGGCGCGGACGAATCCCATGCTAACGTCCGACGCGGCAGATGTCAGATCGCAGCGTCAGGCAGCCCAGGAACCGTTGGCCTGCAAGGGCGTTCCTCATTCCGCTCTTGATTTGCGCCATGGGAAAGCCAGCGCTCGCTGCCGGCAGCGGCACGGCAGCGGCCGCTCCGGATGCTCCCGCAGACGCGCATGAGCGCGTGGTGGAGCTCGTGACCGAGAGCGCGGAGCACTACGAAGCTGGGCGGTTTCAGCGCGCGGTGGACCTCCTGGAGCGGGCCTTCGCACTGGAAGCAGCACCTACGATTCAGTACAACCTTGCTCGCGCCTACGAGGGCCTCGGGAACACCCAGCGGGCAATTGATGCGTACCGGTTGTACCTTCGCCTGGATCCAGACGCCCCGGACCGCCGCGCCGTCGAGCGTCGGCTCGACGTCTTGACCCAGCAGCTAGAGGAGCGAGAGGCGCTGCGCAAGCGGGCCGCGAAGGCGGAGTCTGCGCGCCCAGCACCGCAGCCGCCGCCCGACGCCGGGCCAGGGTGGATTCCCTGGGGAGTCAGCGCCGTGGGGGTGATCATCGTAGGGGTCGGTGTGGCGTTTGGCTTACGCGCGAACGCCGCGCACGGCGAGGCGGAGGGCGCTGACTATGCGGCGGACGCTGAAGACGCCAATCGCAGCGCGGGTACGTATGCGACTCTGGCAAACATCGCCTTCATAGCGGGTGGGGCGTTGACGCTTGGCGGAGTGAGCTGGGGGCTGTTCACCTTGCCTTCGAACGGGCCCCGTCAAGCCGCGGCGCAACCGGTACGCGGGCCCGGTCAACTGGGTGGTGGTGGGGTCGGGTTCTGGACTTGCTTTTGATACCTCACGGAATCACTACTAGCGTTTGCGCGCCCCTGACTTCAACATGTGCAGGTATCGCTTCCCGATCCCCAAGGACTGTGCTGCCGCGTCCACAGCGCCATCGTGTTCGAGGAGTGCGCGTTTGACTCGCGCCTTCTGATAGTTCTCCAGGAGCTTCACCCGAGCGACTGGGATCGGTTCCTGAGACCACAACAGCCCTTTCAGTTCGGCCAGGGCGCTCTCGAGCACGCCGTTCACCTCGGGCGAAGCCGTCGCGTCAGCTGCGGCAAGGCCCGAAGGCGCTTCGTCGGGCTCCATCGCAAGACCGTCCGTCGCGACATGACGGGCAATCGTGTTGCGCAGCTCACGCACATTGCCCGGCCAGGAGTCGGACTCCCAGCGTTCCAGCAGCCGCGCAGGCAGGGCTTTGTGGGGGGAGAGTTCGCGCCAAAAGTGCCGTGCAAGCAGCGCAATGTCCCCGGGGCGTTTGCGGAGCGGTGGGAGGCTCACGCGCCCAATGGCGAGGCGATGGAACAGGTCGTCGCGGAACGTGCCCTGTTCGACAGCGTGGTCTAGATCCCGCCTGGTCGCTGCGATCACGCGAACGTCGACGTGGATGAGCTGGTTGCCACCGACTCGGCGGAGCTCCCCGCGCTCGAGCACTCTGAGCAGCTTCGGCTGTAGGCTGAGATCGAGATCGCCAATCTCGTCGATGAACAGGGTTCCGCCGTGGGCCTCCTCGAACACCCCTCGGCGCTGCGTGACCGAGCCGGTGAACGCGCCCCGCTCGTGGCCAAAAAGCTCTGCCTCGATGAGGTTCGCCGGAAGGGTCGTGCAGTCCAGGACGACGTACGGCTTGTTGCTGCGAGAGCTGTGTTCGTGCAACGCCTCCGCCAACACTTCTTTGCCGGTACCTGTCTCGCCTTCAATCACGATGGACACATCGCTCTCTGCGAGGCGCCCGAGGAGTGGGTACAAGCGCTGAAGCTCCGGGCACCCCCCGAGAAACCCACCGAAGCGGTCTCCATGGCGAGCGGGCGCCGGTGCCGCGGCATCTTGAGAAACTGCCACGCGGATGGTGGTTGCGCCCAGGGTCAGGCATTGGCCTGCCTCTGCCCACGCGTCCTGTACGGCTACGCCCTCGAGTCGAGTTCCGTTGGTGGAGTTCAGATCGGTGACTCGGAGCCGCGTGCCCTCGCCCTCCAGGCGCAGGTGCCGACGAGAGACTTCGGGATCCGTCAGCCTGAGCTGACACACGGAGCTGGTCCCGACGAGGATGGCGTCGAGCCCTGGATCCACGCTGATGCTCGCACCGGCGTCGGGACCGCACTCGACGCGGAGCTGGAAGCCCGAGGACAGCTGCCGGATGGGGACATATCGCTGGGTGCTGGTGGTGACGGGTTCGTCTTTTCCGGACACCCGGCGAGCCTAGCACCGACCGAGTCGGCTACGGGGTCCACGGGCCGATGAACGCGTTCCCCGACGCATCCTGGTTTGGGGGAGGGCTCACGTCCGTCGCGATGACGAGGTCATCGACGTAGCAGTGATTGTTCGGGGGTTGCTCGTTGTTCCAGTAAGTGAAGAGGTAGAAGGCATCGATGGTTCCCTGCGCCTCCACGATCGTAGGTACGTCCGTGCGGTCGAAGATCAGGGCGTCGTCGCGCCAGATCCTCACCCGACCCTGACCTCCGGAGTCGACTGACTGGTCATCGATGAAGAGGTACATCTCGTAGCTCTCCCACTGATCTCTCGGCAGCTTCGGGCCGTCATAGACCGCCCAGACGTCGTGTACCTCTTTGATGGTTCGCAACACGGACTGTGTGGAGTCCGCCTGGTCCACGTACAGGTCGTTGTAGCCAGCGTTGCCTCCGTCTGCGTGGGTGCTGTGCAGTCTCAAGAACTTCATCCACGGCGACGCCGTGAACTGGAAGCTCGCGGGCCAACGCACCTGCAAGCGAACCCACACCTCCTGGCCTTTGTTCAGCGCGGGCTTGATTGGGACGATACCTCCCCACTTGCCGAAACCACCACCATCGCCCTGCTGGATCTCCATGCGTGCTGATTGGCTCCCACGGAACGCCTCCTCGGAGCTCGCCTTGCTCCGGCCGGCGGCGTCGAACGGGTGATTGCCCGAAAGCGACGACCCATCGCTGTAGCTCTCGAAATCGTCGAAGAAGTAGGGGGTGAAGTTTTGAGCGCCCGCGCCGCCGCCAGCGCCTGCACTGGACGCACCCGCGCTTCCACCGCTGGCCCCTCCCACGGCTCCCGAGCCCCCGGCGCTCTGGCCTCCAATCGTGGAGCCCCCGGCGCCGGCGGTGCTCCCACCCGAGCCCGCACTCGCGGTTCCGCCCGCACCCGCGCTCGAGCTACCTGCGGCGCCACCCGCGCTCTGCTCCGTCGAGCCTTCGGACGACGAGCAACCGCCACACACAACTGCCATTCCAAGTACAAACCAAACTCGCATGGCCGCGACTCAGCACGCTCCATGCCAGGAAAGGGCGAAGGCATACTGGCCCCGAGGTGGGAGCACCTGCGGGGAAGAGTGCACCGTTGGTTCACTCGCCCCCCCACCTTGTGGTGAACCAACGCTTCACCGCCAGCCAGTCGGGAACCAGCGGTTCGGCGACGCTCGGGGCGGTAAACCGGGCTAGAGCGGGCTCAGCGCAGCTCCCCTGAGTCGTGGCACGGAACCTGCTCCGGCAAGGGGACTCATGGTACATCCAATCACGTGTCGACCGCTCACGCGAACCGTTCAGCTGGCTGCCGGGGCGCTTAGTTTCCTGGCGGCAATTGCGTGTGGATCCGATTCGGGATCCGATGCCGGCACCGGAGGCGCGGGAGCCGGCGCGAGCGGTGCGGTTGGGGGCGAAGCTGGGGCCGGCAACGGTGGAAGCGCCACGAGCGGAGGTGCAGGCAACTCTGGCCAGGGTGGCACGGCCGCTTCCGGCGGGACCGGAGCTGGCGCAGGGATGGGAGGCAGCGGTGCTGGAGGCAGCGGTGCCGGAGGCGCCTCGCCAGGATTGAGCCAGAAGTACCCAGGAGATGTGGGAATCGAAGCCGATCCCGATGTGATCTTCCACTCGGACTTCGAGGCGGACATGGATGGCTGGAGCTCGTACACTCAGAACACTCAGCGACTGCGCGTCGTGGATGATGCCAGCGCTGCTAACGCAGGGAGCAAGTTCCTCGAAGCCAATGTCACACGCACGATGCTGGCGAGCCAGCAGTACATATCCTCTCAGGCTCGCTTCCAGTTTCCCGCGCGGGAAGAGCAGATCTACTGGCGATTCTACGCGCAGTACGTAGGTGACACCGCGGTACCCCACCACTGGGTGCGCGTCGCTGCAGGCAACCCAGGCTTCAATAGCGACGGACTTGCGGGGGTCGTCCCCACCGGCGACGAGGGCTTCTGGTTCGACCTCGACGCGAAAGACGACGGCGCCTTCTCGTTCTACGTCTACTGGCAAGAGATGCGCAGCTGGGAGTGCAACGACGGCTCCACGGACCCCAACTGCGCGGGCTACAACGGCCCATCCTCCACGCCGTACTACGGGAACAACTTCAACCCGTCCGGCCAGACCGCATTCCCCAGGGATCAGTGGTTCTGCGTGGAAATATTCAGCAAGGCCAACACTCCGGGGAGCTACGATGGTGAGCTTGCGCTCTACGTCGACGATCAACTCGTGGGTGCGTACCGGACCGGGACGCCGCGAGGGCGGTGGCTGCGGGACAACTTCTACTCTCACGGACAGTACTTCCAGGATGAGCAGGCCTTCGAGGGATTCAATTTCAGAACCACGAGCGAGGTCGGACTGAAGGCGGTCACCTTGGACGCCTACTACGAGAAGGGCACCCTGGACGCCAAGGAGCAACGGGGCATCACGGTCCCTGAAGCACAGATCACCCGCTATGACGACGTCGTGGTGGCGCGGAGCCGAGTCGGCTGTCGAACAGGGAACTGAGGGGCTTGGTGATGACGCGACGAGTTGGGCCTGCGCTCTGGGGTGTGGGTGGTAGCGTGCTGTTCTGCGCGGTGTTGGCGGGTTGTAACGCCGAGTCCCCTGAGGATCCGCAAGGTAATGGGCAGAGCGGCGGCGCAGGCGCGGCGGGCGGGACGTCCAGTGCGGGTGGTGTGGGGCACGGAGGGAATGAAATGGGTGGGGCAGCCGGCGCCGCGAGTGGAGGCGTCGGTGGAACGTCCGGCGCTCCGTCCGACGACTGGCCGCTGCCGCGGCCGGGTAGCCCTGGCGCGGGCCCTGCGTGCCCCGAGCCAGCCCAGGGCGCCGTAGGGCCTGACTGGCCCGAAGCGTTCGTTGGGGTCGAGGGCTGTGACGACGCGGGGCCAGGTACGAGTGAACGGCCGTTCTGCACGTTTGCTCGCGCGCTCGAGGTGCTGGACAGCGTGCCCGGAATACTCACCCTGAAGGACGGCACGTACCGCCAGGGCATGACGGTGAATCGTCCCGGGACGAAAAACGCATACTTCATAATCCGCGCGGAAGAAGGAGCGCACCCCGTCGTGCTCGGGTCGAGTTCGATCGCGGGAACGGACTTCGAAGCGGGAAGTGATGGCCTGTGGAGGGTCGATGTCAGCGGGCTTGAGCAGGACCCGACCGGCTTTTGGACGGCAACCGGCCAGCGCATGCTGCACGAGATGGAGAACCGAAACGGCGCTCGCAGCCACGCGGGAAAGTCCGCACTCGTCGATCCGGGGACCTGGACGAAGGCGGACTCGGATGGGAACGGCTGTGATGAGGCGAACGCTGGTTGCTACATCTACCTACGCGCTCCGGAAGGGCTCGACGTGGCGAGCACGAACTTCGAGGCGTCCCAGCACGGCTTCGTGTATGCGAATGGCAGCCACTACCTGTTCGTAGAGGGCGTCGATGTTCGCTTCACTCAGTCCAGCGCCATCTTTACCGAGAGCGCGCTGCACGTGGTGATTCAGGACTCGGCGTTCGCACACAACGCCAATGGCAACGACAACTCCTACAACCTCCGCTTGTGGGGCGCGGACGCTGCGATCGTGCGACGGAACAAGGTGTCTGATTCCAGGTACTGGGGAGGTGCGGTGAACTCTCACGGGATAACCTTCATGGTGACCGGTGAAGATGCGGACATCTGGGTTTGCGAGAACGAGATATTCGATGGTGTTGGCACTGCCGTGAGTACGAAGAACGGCTCGTCTCATGTACACGTTGTCGGAAACTACATTCACGATATCGCCGACGGTGTCCACACCGCGGACCATCGTTGCGATTGGCGCGGGTGTGACGAGCGCGACTTTGGTGGAGGCGCCTATGACATTCGCGAGAACTTGTTCCTCCGCTGCCAGACGGGCGTGAAGATCAGCGACCGCGCGCTGGAGCGGCCAGAAAGCGAGCGAAACGTCTGGCCGAGCCGAATCTACAACAACGCGTTCGTCGACAATGAACGTGGCGTACAGGTGCCCCGAGTGAGCACCCAGCCCTGGGTGCGCAACAACCTATTTCTGAGAGGTGTTAGCGGCGTGTACTTCGAGGCCGGAGGTATCACGACCTGGCCCGACTACTACCTCAGTCAAGGCTTCGACTCGAACAACAACTTCTTTGGCGGAGAGCACGCGGTCTATGTGTATGCGAACTGGTCCGGCACCGAGCAGGCCATGAGCCTAGCGGAATACCAGTCGAAGTACTCAGCCGAGCTTCAGTCGCTCGCCGGGGACGCCGGCGTGGGCTCCGACTACGCGCCTGCTAGTGGCTCCCCGCTCAGGGGTGCGGGAGATGCGGGTGCATACACAGGAGCAAGCAGCGTGAACGTCGGTCTGTTTCCGTTCGCCGAGTGACCGTTGGCGCTCTCTGCGGCTGAGGCCGGTGGCGACGTCGGGGATCGAGGCGGCTCCCCCGCTCCTCGATTCTCATGCACGCTGAAGTGTGCAAGCATCCGCGCGTGCGGAGGTTTTCGAACTGGGTGGCGGTAGCGTGCTTGCTGGGGTCGAGCGCCTGCAGCATCGATGACGTCCCCCTCGAGGGCAAGCTGTGCTCGGCATCCGCGCCTTGTCCAGACGACCTGGCATGTGTGAGCGGTGTCTGCCGAGCACCCGACTCGATGTGTACACCAAAATTCCAGGTGGAAAATTTTGGGGTCTCCTGGCAGACGCCAAATACGATCCGCTGGGCCTGGCAGCCCATCTCTGGTGCCGATACCTTCGTGCAGTACAAGTTGGTGATTGGCCGCACGCCCGAGGAGCTCGAGCTCGCCGCCGGGCGCGCGCTCGAGGGGCTTTCTGACGACCAGGGTGGCGCGATCTGGACTCAGGATGACAATCCCGAGCTAGGTCAGTACGAGCTCCGGCTCTCCGGGGACGTCGACGAAGTGACAGCTACCATTACCGACGGATTGGAGCCTGGGGTCGAATACCGTGCTCAGCTGTTGAGCTACGATACCGGTGGCTGCGTCGCGCGCTCTGCGGTCGCTGTTGGGCGAACTCAGGCGGCACCTGTGTTGGAGTACACACTCTTCGATGAGCGTCCTGTTTCCCCGGGGCGACCACGACCAGACGGCGCCGCGAGCATCGAGTCGAACGGGGATCAGGCATTCTCGGGCAGCGACTACCTGCTGTGGTCAGGCTGGCCGAATGACGGTTCGACCAGCAGCGCGGGCTACGAGAACATCGGAATCTACGACCTGAAGACGGATCCCGCCGCGGCCTACCCGAGCCTGGACGGGAGTTCGGCGTTCGTCGAGCTCGCGGTCGCCGTCGACGGGTCCCCAGTTGCGACGTGGGGCGAAGCTCGAGTGATTCTTGGGCCGGAGGCTGGCTCATGTGCCGGCATCGAGGCATCTACCATCAAGCCATTGGCGCTCCGCACGGGGCCGTATCAGCTTCTTCAGCTGCCGCTGCGCGCATTCTTGCTCGGCGGCGAACCCCTTGACCAAGACACGTTGCGCACCCGAGCGATCTGTGAGGTCAGTGTCGGGCGCACTTGGGTGCGTGGAGAGACCGTGCGTGTCGATGCGATTCGTATCAAGTGGTAGTGATGCCGCGCGGCAATGCTGAATCCGCGCGGTAGCTGGTCAGGCCCGGGTCGAGCGCCCGTTGGGGCCGTCTGGTGTCTCTCAATGTCACTCTGGGCCTGTATGCGGGCATTCGTGTGACGCGCGGGCACGGTGGTTGTTGATTGGCAGGGTGTTTTTCAGCACCCTGCTAAGAACGAACGAACGTTCAAGACGCGAACGCTGTAGGCGAGTCGGTTACTCGGAGCGCACACCAACCTAGCAATCTCACGGCGCGGCCTTGATCAGCGATTTCCTACGTGAGAAAGTGAATGGCGCCCACTGACGCACTTCTGCGAACTCAGTGGGGGCACTCTCGATTCACTATCAACCGACGGCAACATTCTTTGGTTGCCAGTCATGATCCCCCCGGCGTGCGGGCTCGGGC
>JAUILJ010000180.1 GCA_030433055.1 Polyangia bacterium | reverse complement strand
ACCGCAAACCAGATGCTTTGCGACCTAAAAGTCGAGGCCCTGGCAGAGGCCGCTGCGTTCCGGGATCTGCTTGCTCAGGAATATGGCACCGAGCGCGGCGGCAAGAAGGGCAACCTCAGCTTCAAAAGCTACGATGGCACGATCGTGATGGAAGTCGCTGTCCAGGACGCCATCGACCTTGGCCCCGAGATTGCCACCGCCAAGGAACTGATCGACGGCTGCCTGGAACGCTGGAGCGCGGATGCAAACCAGAACCTCAAGGCGCTGATCGAGTCGACCGAACCGCTGGACCTCGAGCGCTTCGACAGCAAGCGTGGCACTGACCTGCAACGTATCCGCATGGATATAAACCTGAAGACCGGAACCGGCAAGACCACGCTGAGCGGGCTCTTTCCGCTGATCCTCGAGCCACGCTGGGTTGGAGAAGAGCGAGAGCTGGTCATCGCCTACCACCCCAAGGTGCCGCAGAAATGGTTCCCAGTGCGCAGCGACGAGCCTCTGGAGACACTCGCCGCGCGCTACTTCAGCCGCGCCTGGTCCGAGCTTGACCGCCAACTGTTGAACAGCCTCCAGACCAACGGGAAGGACCGGCTCTCCAAGGTGGCGTTCAACGCCGAGCCCAAGAGCCCCTTCGCCAAGCTGAAGCGCACCGAGAACGTTTGGTCGGATCTGCAGTTCGACGAGTCACACGGCGGAAAACCCCGGGCGCGCCCTGGCATGCTCGTGCTCCCGCGCATCGCGGAGGATTTGACCGCGCAACAATCGGGCCTCACCCCCAACCTGACATCCCACCGGCCCCTGCGCGACGACCTGAGCCACTTGCTGTGCGGGCCTCAGAAGCACAGCGTGCTCCTGGTCGGCGAGTCAGGCGTCGGCAAGACTCGCACGATCACCCAGCTGGTCCACGACCTGCTCGAGGCGGACGACTATCCGACCCATCGCAACCTGGATCGTGTCTTTCACGTATGGAAACTTTCCGGGCAGCGACTGATCGCCGGCATGAGCCACATCGGCGAATGGGAAGAACGCGCGGTGCAGGTGCTGCAGGACTGCGCCGACAACAAGGTGGTGCTGTACGTCGATGACATCCACGCGTTCGGCCAGATCGGGCGTCACCGCGGCTCGAGCCGCAGCCTGGCCGATTTCTTCGTGGGGCCACTTCAGCGCAAGCAGCTGACGATGGTCGCCGAGTGCACGCCAAGCCAGCTCGAACGCCTGGAGTACGACGCACCGAGCTTCGCGGACGCGTTCACTCGTCTGAACCTCCCGCCCTGCGACGCGGGTAAGACGCTGATGCTTGCGTTCCAGGAGGGGCGAGCGCTCGGCCACGGTGAAAAGGTGCGCGTGGATCCCTTCGCATTGCGCAGCTTGGTCGAGCTGGGCTCGGCCCTGTTGAGCGGCTCGGAGCTCCCGGGGCGCGTCATGGACCCGCTACAGAGCGTGATCCGGAGCGCGAGCGACCCAGATCAAGAACGCGTGGAGCAAGTGGGGAGCGAGCAGGTGCTCGAGCACCTGTCTGGGCTCACCGGGCTCCCCGTGCGGCTCTTCGAGGCGACCACGCCGCTCGACGGCGAACAGGTCTACGAGCGCCTACGCCAGCGAGTGATGGGTCAAGCCGAAGGCGTACAGGCAGCGAGCGATCTGGTCTTGCGTATCCGCGCGGGATTGACCGACGCCAATCGACCGTACGGTGTATACCTGCTGACCGGGCCCACCGGAACGGGCAAGACGGAGCTCGCCAAGGCGATCACCCAGTACCTGTATCAAGACGACTCGCGGCTCGTGCGCCTCGATATGGGTGAGTTCTCGGGGCCCGACGCAGTCGCGCGGCTGATCGGCGATCGCTATTCCCCACGGGGCATGCTCACCGCGCCGCTTCAGGCCCAGCCCTTCAGCGTCGTACTGCTGGACGAGATCGAGAAGGCCCACGGCTCGGCCCTGTACTTGCTGCTGCAAGTGTTCGACGCGGGCCGGCTCACGGATGCTGGCGGGGCGATCGCCGACTTCACGCGCTCGGTGATCCTGATGACATCCAACCTCGGGGCAAGCTCCCGCGCTCCCGTCGGCTTCGGGGACGCCAGCAAGCGGATCCTCGGTGACATCTCCCGGGCTGTTCGCGAGTTCTTCCCACCCGAGCTGTTCAACCGCATCGATCGCGTGGTGCCGTTCGCCCCGCTGACACGGGAGGTCGCCGAGAGCATCGTCGAGGCGGAGGTCTCCAAGCTACTGGGTCGGCGCGGCCTCACCGACAACGACTGCTTCGTCTTCGTCCACAAGGGAGCGCTGCGCCAGGTCGTGGACGCGGCGTTCGAGGCTCGAGATGGGGCGCGCGGAGTGAAACGCTTCCTGGAACGGGAGATCACCAGCCTGCTCACCGACGCCCTTGCATCCGGCGGCAGAGCGAAGTTGCGAGTTTTCCGCGTCTACTTCGCCGACGGCCGCTACCAGCTGCTGAGTGAGCGGCTGGAGGAGGCGGAGAACGAAGGCAAGGAGCCGCCCCTCGCGCGCCTGCTCAACGCGACGGTGAGCGAGCTCTCCGATGAGCTCCCCAAGTCCCTGGCAGCGCTGGATGAGCTGTTGGCTGGGGGCGCGCTGAATCGACTGGCAAAGAAGATCCATGAGCTCACGAGTCAGGCGACCGGAGCTCAGTTCAGCGGCCAGGCCAGTGACGCGCTTTTCCACACGGATGCGCTGCGCACGGAGCTAGTGGAGCTGCACGACCGACTCGAGCGCATGGTCGGTCGGCGCTCTGACGCCAAAACTGACGCGACTCGGCAGCTCGCGCAACGCACCCCCCATGGCCGTGACCAGTCGATGCGCTTGCCGCGGAGCCAGCGCGACATCCGCAGTAGCTTCAGCGCGCGAGGCGCTCAGCACGAGCTCTTCGAACTCCACGCGCGGGTGCGCTTCCTGGGTGAAGCCATGCAGAGGCTCGAGGACTCTTCCCGTCATCGCGCCTTGATCGAGCTCTCCCAGATCGGCCGCGAGCGGCGCCGGTTGGCGCACCAAGACGAGGGCGCCAGCCTCCTGTTGGCCCTGACCGGCGCGTTCAGTACGGGCTTTGGTGAGCTGTCAGGGTTCAGCGCGAGGCTGAGTGACGGCACGGTGCGCTACGGCGATAGCCCAGCTTCGCTCACGGAAGTGTTGCAGAAATCGGGCACCAGCATCGAGCACCTCGTGCTGAAGATCGTGGGACCATTGGTCTTCGATCGCTTCTTCGGGGAAACAGGAACTCATGCCTGGACCACTAGCGCGTTTGGCTCCGAGCTGGTGCGAGTCGTCGTCACCAACCCGGAGGACGACGTACCCTGTGGTGCCGTGATCGAGGCGCACCTAGAGCAGATCCTCCGCTTCGAACGGGCCCTGGACGAAGGCTTGACGCCCATCCCATCGAACCCCTTGCGTCTGCTTCCCATGGTGCGGCGCCTCACCTTCGATCCCCCCCTCGCCTCGGACGATGGCGAGCGGGCCCCGCTGCTGGTCGAGGACTACCGACTCGGCTTCGTGGAGGAGATCTCGGTGCGTAGCCTGGAGGACGCGATCCGCCGCTGCCTGTGGTTGGGCGTGGGCATCACGACCGAGGAGGCACCGTGAGCGACGCCAGTCTGCGAGTCTACATGGTCCGGCACGAAGACGGTGGTCGCGTCGGGTTCGTGATGCGTAAGCGAGAACTGCTGTTCGACAAGCCTCCGCCGGCTGCATTCGGTCACGCCAATCAAGAGGTGCTCGACCAGCTCGAGCAGCAGCTCCTCGGTCGGCTCACCCACGGGGACGACCTCGGCCGCTACCTCTGGGAGGAAGACTTCGTCGTGAATCGGGTGCGCGTGGACGTGCACCCCGCGACCTTCGTCGACAAGCAGGCTGTCGTTGGCAAGCGCAGCATCCCTATCGAGCTGTGTTACGCGTGGAGCAAGCTACCCACGAATGCTTTCCGCGTGGTCTTGCCTCGCTACCGATGGTGGTTCTTGGTCGAGGAGCTGGGCCTGGCACCGGACGTCATTCGTCGCGCGGTAGCCACCGCCCTGGTGGGAGAGAACGCGGCCTGGGCCTACGAGTTTCGGGCGGCTCACGAGGAGTATGTTCTCACCTGGGAGCCCGCTACGATCTTGCGCGGAGCGCGCCGCGGAACGAGCCAAGAAGTAGCCGACGACGAGAGCGTCGCCGCCAAGGTTTGCACCGAGTGGGTGGAGGAGGCCGCGCGGCGCCGCATCGCGCAGCCCCTCGGTGGGCACCCGCTCGACAACGAGCTGAGCCGCCTCGTCGCGCTGAAGAAGCTGCCGTCGCTGGTCGTGATCGGCGCGCCAGGCAGCGGCAAGACGACGCTGATCAAGCGCCTGGCTTTCGCGGCGCTGGCACGCAAGCGCGGCGACCACAGCGCGCCCCGCCTGTTCGAGACCACGACCGACCGCCTGCTAGCCGGGATGATGTACGTCGGCATGTGGCAGGAGCGGGTGTTCAACCTGATCGCCGAGCTCAGCGACGAGCACAGCTGGCTCTATCTCGGCTCGCTCTCGGAGATCGTGCAGCGCTCTTTCGATGGAAGCAGCATCGCCCAGATGCTGGCACCAGCCGCGATACGAGGCGAGCTGCCGTTGATCTTCGAGGCCACACCCGAGGAGTACGCCGCCGCCAAGCTGAGCGCGCCCGCCCTGATCAACCGCCTCAAGGTGTTGCGGGTGGAGCCACCCGATGGCCTGGAGCTGCTGTCATTGGTGGACACCGGGATCGGCCGCACGGGGCTGTCGAGCGAGCCCGCAGCGCGGCGCCGCCTCGTCGAGCACCTGGATGCTTTCCGTAGGGATTCCGAGTTCCCCGGGAAGGCGTTCGCGTTCATCGCTTGGCTGGCCAAGCAACCTCTGGCTCAAGACGGCGCCCAGAGCAGCAGCATCGGCGCGGAGCAGATGAGCCGATTGTTCAGCGAGTACTCGGGTCTGCCACTGAGGCTGATCAGCGACGCCTTTTCCGCGACCACCCAGGAGATCAGCGACGAGTTGAGCGGGAGCGTGATCGGACAGCCTGACGCGTCGCATGCTGCCGCGCGCGTCGTGGCGCGGCTCAAAGCCAAGCTGAACGACCCAGAGCGGCCGCTGGGCAGCCTACTCCTCGTCGGACCAACGGGGGTGGGTAAGACCGAGCTATCGAAGCGCCTCGCGCAGCTCATGTTCGGCAGCGCGGACCGCCTGGTGCGCTTCGACATGGGTGAGTTCAGTTTTCCCGGATCCGCTAGCAGGCTGATCCAGGTGGGCCGGGGCGTGCGTAGCCTGGCTGAGCAGGTGCGCCGTCAACCGCTCAGCGTGGTGCTGCTCGACGAAATCGAGAAGGCGCACTCGGAGACGTTCGACTTGCTCCTGGCGGTGCTCGGAGAGGGCCGACTGAGCGACGCCCTCGGTCGCCTCGTCGACTTCCGCAGTTGCATGATCTTGATGACCTCGAACCTGGGCGCCGGCGTGCAACGCATCGGTGGCTTCGGGAAGGGCGCGCAGGAGGCCAGCGATTTTCAGGGCGCAGCCCGAGACTTCTTCCGCCCCGAGTTCTTCAATCGAATCGATCAGGTAGTCAGCTTCCGGCACCTGGACGAAGCCGACCTGCTCCGCATCGTCGAGCTGGAACTTTCACATGTGGAAAGTCGTACGGGGATCAAGAACCGCGAGGTTCGCCTGCAGCTCGATGATGATGCCAAGCGCCTCCTGAGCCAGCTGGGCTACGACCCCAAGTACGGCGCTCGCCCTCTCAAGCGCGTGGTTGAGGAGCTCGTGGTAACGCCCCTCGCCGCGCATCTAGCGCGGGAGCCCAACGCCACCCGCCTGGTGGCCTCGTACGAGGCTCGGGGCGACACGCTGGCGCTGCGCATCAGGCCGCTCTAGGAGACAGGACCCGAGGCACGGCGGGGCTAACGCGGCCGCGAGCGGTCCAGCGAGCGAATCTTCTTCACCAGTAGCGGAGCCACGTTGGGGTGCTTGTTGAGGTCCGGGTTGGGCGGCATTTCCGCGGAGTAGCCCATCGCGGCTCCGCCCAGCAGAATCACCGCCTCCAGCTCTTCGTCCTTCTCGGACTTTTGCCACTCTGGATCGGTGAAGTTGCGGGGTTTGGCTTTCAGGGTGTGGGCGGTTGGCCCGTTGCCCTCACCAAACTTCCCATGACACTCCGAGCAGCGATTGCGCCAGGTGTCCTGAGCCAGCTGCTCATCTTCGGTTTGGGGTGAGCCTTCGGGCCACGCGTTCTCGTGGTGACAGGCGACCGACGCACCCGCGAGCAGCAAAGTAGCGACAATCACACAGGTTCCGCCGCGCATGGCTCTCCCCATACCGCATCTGCCTCATCGTGCACGGAGACTCTCGGCATCTTTCACGCAAGCAGCGCTGTTTCACGACTGCAAACCGCGATCACGCCTAAGTACGCGTAATAGAATCCGTGAGGTCCTGGCATGAGCCGTGCTCATAGGGCTGACATGGCGAAGTTGAGGGGGAGGGTGCTCTGGGCGTATCGCGCGTTCTTGCTGGAGCGGGGCTGCCTGGACGCAGTGCTCACACGGCTGTCCGAACGCAACCAAGCGCTGCTGGCTAGCGATCAGTTGCCGCAGTGGGTGGACGTCGAGAGCTTCAACGAGGCGATCGCGGCCCTGTTCGAGCTCGGCGGCATGCGCCTGGTACGGGATCTCGGCGTCTACATCGCCGATCTGCTGGTGGACACGCGGCTCGAACCCAGCGTCGAGCAGGCGCTCGAGCGCTGCGCGGGGCTGCTCAGCGAGCTGACCTGTGGCTATCAGATCTACTTCGAACCGCTGCGTCGGGTCGCCGGGCGGATCTACATCCGCTCCGTTGCCGCACGGCAAAGTGAGCTGGTGGCCGAAGCGTGGGGAGCAGCCATCGAGCGCGTGCTGCAACGCAACTGTCAGCGCGCCTGGACCCTCACCGAGGATGTGTTCGAAGACCGCGCGGGTTCCACGCTGAGCATCCTGTGCGACTGGAAGCGCAGCGACGCCGCGGTGCCCTCGAGTCGTCGCACGTTCGCTGCCTAGTCAGCTGCCATCGGCCGGCGCTGTGCACCCGCCGCGTCGGGCGAAGCACAGAAAATTCAGCCCAGAAGACCCGGGAAGGCCCCACGCGAGAGCGCGGGGCCTTCTGGCGTTTGTGGCAAAACCGCACGCTCGACCGGCGTGCCACGGAGATGAACACGGAAACGCATGAAGCTCTGGAATTTATCCGTATGGTTATTCACTGATTCGGCCACCCATGGCCGATATGGCCACCTCACGCGGGCTGTGGCAGGGCTGCAGGCTACAGTCGACAGCAGCCAAGGTCTCCAGACAACGGAGCGAGACTCCGAACTTGGGTTCGAGATTTCAGGGCTGAAAGGCTCGGATCCGCAAACACGCGGAAACTCGCCAGCCGAGTGATGGCACAGCCTGTGCTCTAGGGCTTGGTATCATGGCAATGCTAAGGGGGAGAGTCTTGTGGGCCTTTCGGGCCTTCCTACAAGACAGAGGACTGGCGCCACAGTGTCGCGCCGCGATCACCGACTGGGACGACCAGACTGAGCTGATGGATCACACGGCCCGGCGTCTGGACAACTTCCAGTCTCGTCTCTCAGCGCGCGCTCGAGCTGCGCTGCGCGAGCCCGAGGTCCCGGAGTGGGTCGACGCCAAGCTGTGCACCGAGCTGGTGAGTGCCTTCGGGGCGATCGAGGGCATCAGCGGAGCACGGGAGATGGGTGCCTACGCGGCCGAGCTGCTGGTCGACCCAAGCTCCGAGCCGGACTCCGACCGAGCACTGATCCGCATCCTGGATCTGATCAGCGACCTGACCCACGACTACGAGGTGCGCTTCGAGCCGCTGCGCCGGGTCGCTGGGCGCCTGCACCTGACGGCGCGGGGCCTGAACCAGAGTGAGTTTGGTGCCGAAGCCTGGGCGGCTGCTGTTCAGGCCGTACTGCGCCGCAACTGCAGCCAGGCGTGGACCCTGATGGAGGACGTGTTCGTGAACCGCCAGGGCTCGACCACCACCATCCTGTGTCAGTGGACGAAGGCGCAGAACGGACAGGACGGCCAGATCCGCTGCGCCTGAGCCTCCCGCCGTGGGTCAGCTGGAGCCTGCGGGCCCGGTCGTCCTCGAATCAGGCTCAGGCTTGGCTAGCGACGCAAAGCAGAGAGCGGGATCAGGCTCTCGTCGGGCGCTGCGACTGGGGAGGCGGTCCTCACCCCCGATCCAGCTGTTTCCGCGGGAGAATGAACCTCAGCATCGAGCCAGGTATCGCGCCCCCGAGGTTCGGCGTCACCGAGCAGCGCTCGGTCCAGCAGGTGAGTCACGCGCACGTTGCCCAGCGCAGCCAGCAGGTTGCCGCGCACGTTCGGGTTCTCTCCTGCCAGCTCGCTGATGAGCCGCTTGATGCGCTGGCGCTTGAGGTTGTCTTGTGAACCGCACAGGTCGCAGGGCACGATGGGGAACTGCATCAACGCGGCGTACTCGGCGATTTCTGCCTCGGCGCACTCGAGCAAGGGGCGAATCACGATGTTTCGCCCATCATCGGACTGAAGGCGCGCCGGCATGGCCTTGATTTGGCCGCTGTAGAGCAGATTGAGCAGCAAGGTCTCGATGGTGTCTTCGCGATGATGGCCAAGCGCGATCTTGGTGCAACCCAGCTCCTGAGCCACGTTGTAGAGGATGCCACGACGCAACCTCGAGCACAGCGAGCAGTAGGTGCGCCCTTCGGGGATCTTGCTCTTGACGATGGAATACGTATCCTCGCGGATAATTTTGTAGTCGAAACCTCGAGCTTCGAAGTAGCTGGGCAGCACGTCCGTCGGGAAGCCTGGGTGACCCTGATCGAGGTTCACGGCAATGAGCTCCAGGGCAAACGGCGCGCGCTCCCGAATGCGCGCCAGCAGTGACAGCAGGCTCATCGAGTCCTTTCCACCACTGACTGCCACCATCACGCGATCGCCAGGCTCGAGCAGCTTGAACGCCTCACTCGTCTGCGCCAGCTGGCCCAGCAGGCGCTTCTCGAGGCGACGCAGGCGCGCGCCGGTGTTCTCCGAGGTTGGGCTGGGCGACTTCACGATCGGCGCCAAGCTATCACGCAGGGAGCGCTGCGCACCCCCGAAGGGCCTAGTCTTTTCACGGGAGATGCCTGACCCTGGCTGCCAGCCATGGCCGAGCCATTCCAGCAGGGTCCCTACTCGGAGCTGCCCGAGCGGCCGCGCCGCCCCCACGACTATTTCGAGCTCCCCTCGCTACGCTTCGAGCTCGACTCTCGGCGGTTCGGCCAGCACCACGTCTACATGAAGCGGGTCGGCAGCGGTCCGCCGCTGCTCCTGGTGCACGGGTTGATGACCAGCTCTTATTCCTGGCGCTATGTGCTCTCGCCGTTGGCAGAGCGCTTCACCGTCTACGCTCCCGATCTGCCCGGGGCCGGGCGCACCGACATGGTCTTGAATGCGCGGGACGTGGAGCTCTACTCGGCAAGCTCCCTCAGCGACTGGATCCGTGAGCTGGTGCATGCCCTGGGCATCCAGGGCTGCTCCGCGGTGGGCAACTCCCTGGGCGGCTACCTGTGCATGCGGGCCGCCCTGGCGGATACCCAGCTGTTCTCGCGCCTGGTCAACGTGCACTCCCCCGCGCGCCCGGAGCCGCGACTCTACGCGTTGCACGGCGCTCTGAGCCTACCCCTGAGCCAGCGCCTGCTGGCGGCAGTGATCCGCCGCGACCCTCAACGCTGGGCTCACCGGAACGTGCACTACTTCGACGAGGGCCTGAAGTCTCTGGAGGAGGCGCGGGAGTACGGCGCACCACTGGCGACCCATAGCGGCGTGAAAGCGTTCATTCAGTACCTTGCTCACACGGTAGATCCCCAGGGATTCAAGGAGCTGCTGGAGCAGCTCCGAAAGCGCCGGGACGAGCGTGAGAGCTTCCCGATTCCGCTGATGTTGCTGTACGCGGATCGCGATCCGATGGTGAGCCCAAAGAACGGCGAGGCGCTGCACCAGCTGCTGCCAGGCGCCCGCTACGAGGTGCTCGAGGACGCCAGCCACTTCTCCCACGTGGATGCCCCAGAGCGCACGCTGGAGCTGATCCTGGACTTCCTGAAGCCCGCGGACCAGGCCGGGTAGGGTTACTCCGTCAGGAGCCCCAGGTCGTTGCAGATCCCGGCCTGGGAGCCTCGCGGCTTCCCATTCTCGAACTCCAGGGTGCATGCCTGAGGGGTAGCCAAGCTCTCCGCAAAACCCACCGCGATGGATTGGCTCCAGTCACGGGCACCATCGACGCGCGCGCGGATCACACCCTGCTTGTCGATGAACCAGGTCTCCGGGTAGAGCTTGGTGCCGTACTTGTCGAGCGTCATGTCGGCGCCGGAGTCCACGAAGACGGGGAAGGGCACGCCATCGGGCAACACCGACTCCAGTGTCGCCTTGGCGTCATCCACGCTCTCATCCGTGGACAGGGTGAGCAGCACGACGTCCTTGCCGCGGCTCTTCAAGATGTTCGAGAGCTCCGCCAGGCTCGGTAGTTCCTCGAGGCAAGGCCTACAGGTCTTGCTCCAAAAATTCAGGATCACCACCTTGCCTCGGTAGTCCGAGAGGCGCCCGGTGCCGCCACCAACCATCGGCAGCTCGAAGTCAGGTGCCATGCGATTGCGGGCGGCGTAGTCGGGGCCCAGCGCGCACATCGGCGTGCACAGCTTGCGCTGCTCGCCGTCCCGAGCGGTGGCCCCAAAGGAGTACACACCGAGCGCAGCGATCAGGATGAACACGAGCTGTGCGAGCTGTGCAGGCTTCATTCCGTTGCTGGGTCTAGCACGAGATCGGCCCCGACGGAGTCATCAACCTAGAAACAAGAATCAGCCGGATTAGGGGGTTAGGTGCCCCACGCTCACCGGGCTACAAGGGAGACCATGGCTCAGCAGCGCGGCGTACTGACGCAGGCTCGCTCTCAGCGCTGGCTGCGGGCGGCGTTCCCTGCCAGCTCAATCGGCGCCCTCGCGCTCCTCGTGGCGGCTCCTGGCTTCGCCCAGCAAGGCCCGGCGCACGACCACGGTGCGCCGCCGAGGGCGGAGGAGCAAGGCGCCAGGAACTACCTGAACCTGCGGGTCGGCTCCTCCAGCGCGACCGCAGAGAGCGGACATCCAGATATCTGTGCGGAAACCACGCCGGTCCGCCTCCTGTCCCTCGAGGCGTGCGGCACGGGCAGCGGGATCCTTCACGAC
>JAUILJ010000179.1 GCA_030433055.1 Polyangia bacterium | reverse complement strand
CGTAAGTCGGGTTGGGGGTGAGGCCCGCCGCGTAACCAACCTGGGTCGAATACACCCCGGGGACCTGCCAGAACTTGCGCTCGGCGCCCCAGAAGCAGCCGAGCCCGAACAGCGCGAGCTGCTTGCCGACGAACGGTGGGTACAGTGGGTTGCCGTTGACGAAGTGTTTGTTGGGCACCTCGAGCGGCTCGTTGCGGCCCTTCAAGGCTTCGTCTGCGGAGGGGAGGCGTACAGGCTTGCGGCTGAACAGCATGGCAGGAGCATAGGACGCGTTGTCGGCTAGCGGGAGCGGAACTGGCTGCAGCTTGGCGCCTCGCTCTGCTCGAGCGTCAAGGCAGCGTAGGTCTGGCTGAGCAGGTGGCAGATGGTGCTCTGGAGCCTGGCGCGGCGTTTGGCGGGGAGTCGACGGGACAGCCGCTCGGCGCGCTCGGCGTGGCGCTTGGCTTGCTCGAACTGATCGAGGTCGACCTCCACTGCAGCCACCTCCGTCAGCGCCAGGGCGAGGTCGTAGGGCGTCGAGGGGTTGGCTTCGCGAGCGTCGAGCGCCTTCCGGAAGGCGTCGAGCATGGACATCACCTCCGGGTGCGTGTCGCCGTAGAGCTGGCGATACAGAGCCAGGCTCGCCTGATAGCTCTTCAGGGCGGAGCGAGGCTGTTTTGCGAGCTGCTGGCTGAGCCCAAGTTCGTGCCAAATCAAGGCATCTTCGTCTCGCCTGGGGAGACCGAGCTGAGCGCGAATCGACAGCGCCTTCCTCAAGCGCCCGATCGACCAATCCGTGCGGCCCACACCGCGGTAAGCGATGCCAAGGTTCAGGTTGGCGCTGGCGATCCGAGGGTGCATATCCCCGAGGATTCTCTCCTCGATCTCCAGCGCGCGTTTGAAGAGCAGGGCGCCGGTCCGCGGTGCGCCCAGGGCAGACTCCGCCGAGGCGTTGCAGCGCACGGCGTCTGCCATCGCCAGGTGCTGCGCGCCAAATGCCACGGCGGTGCTCGAGGTGCCTCGGGTCAGCCAGCGCTGGCTCGCGCCAGGGTCGTTTCGCAACGCCGCTACTTGGCCCAGGCCGAGCTCGATGCGCGCGGTCAGCGGGTGAGTGGGACCCAGTGCGCGCGTCAGTGCGACGCGGGCATGATCGAGTTGTCGAGCTGCGGTGTCCAGCTCGAGGGGAGCCTCGGGGGAGTAGGTGCAGAGCAGGATCCACGCGTAAGTCGCGCGCGCGAGCGCAGTCTGTACGTGGTCTGGACCGAGCGCGCGCTCGGTGTGTTGCAGCGCGAGCTGGGCGTCTTTGCGGGCTGCATCGAACCGAGCCAGCTCGAGGTTCGCGTCGCTGCGCGCAGCGCGCAGCGACGCGGTTTCCAACGCATCACCCCGCCCCTCCGCCTCGGCCAGGCCGGCGTCCAGCAGCTCGATGGCATCGGTGGGGCGCGCTGTGCTGCGCAACATGCGGCGCGCCTCCAGCAGCAACAAGCGAGTGCGCAGTGGGGAAGGTGAGCGGTGACGTGCCAGTGCGCCTGCAAGGTAGCGGCCGAGCAACCGTTCCTCCCCCAGCGCTTCCAGCGCCAGAAAGTGACCCTGGATATCCAGCGCCTCTGGTTCCGCGAGGTTACTCGAAAGGTAGGCTTTGAAGAACGCGGGTTGAGTGCAAGCGCGGGTGGACTGTACAGCTGCGATCAGCTCCCACTCGAGCTGCGCTACGCGCTCCGCCTGGCACCCGGGAGCCTGGCAGCGCTGGTTCAGACCGTCGAGCAGTGCGGCGTACTCCACCCGCTCCACCTCCAAGCACGCGCGCCCGGCGCTGGCTTCAGCGTGACTCAGCCTGCCGCGGCGACTGGCGCTGTCGATCTCTGCGGAGCTCAGGACCCAAGCGTCGGTCCATGCGATCATGCGCTCTCCCAAGCGCTGCACGTCGGCGTCGCCAAGGCTCTTGGAGGCGCCGCGCACGGCGCGGCTCAGTCGCGCCTGCCGCGCAGGAGTCCACAGGGCGTCCATTTTTGCGCGGTGCGCTTCAGCTCGCGGCGGGTCCTTGGCGCCCGAACGTTGCGCCTCTCCCCCACATCCTCCCAAGCTGAGCGCGACGACTAGGGCGCTGGTTGCGTGACGAACAAGTTGCCGTGGGGCAATCACACGAAGCGCTCGAAGCCAGCGACGCTGCGCCCGCCGTCCACCATCACCTCGTGTCCGGTGATGAACGGGCTGTCGAGCAGGAAGAGCACCGAACGCGCGATGTCGTCCGCGGAGCCCACCTTGTTCAGCGGGATGCGGCTGGTGAGCAACGCGAGATCCTGTTCGCTCATGTTGGGTGGCGGGAGCACAGTGACCGGCGCGATGGCGTTGACGCGCACGTCCGGGGCGAGATCCAGGCTCAAGGTGCGCATCAAATGGCGCACTGCTGCCTTGGAGACCGTGTACGGGAGGTGGTTGCGAAACGGCACTGTCGCGCTCGAACAGGTGATGAACGTGATCGAACCCTTGCTCTGCCTGAGCGCGCCGCGACAGCCGTGAGCGAGCAGAAATGGAGCTCTCAGGTTGAGATCCATGGCTCGGTCCCAGTGGCCGTCGTCGACATCGTCCAGCGCTACGCGCTCGAAGTTGGCGGCGCTGGGCACGAGCAAATCGAGGCCGCCGAGCGCGTCAACCGCGTCCTTTGCGAGTCGCTTCGCGGACTCGCGATCGCTCAGATCGGCCTGGAGCGCGACGCCGTCGCCCCCTGCCGCGCGGATCTGCTCGATGGTGTGCTCTGCGCCTGTGCGGCTCGAGTGGTAGTGCACGGCGACCTTCGCGCCGCGGCCGCCGAGTGCCAGTGCGATGGCCTGACCCACTCGGGTCCCCGCGCCGGTCACCAAGGCTCTGAGCTGGGTCATCGTATTACCTCGAGGAAAGTGTCTAGAGGCGGAAGCTGACCTTCGCAGGCCACGAGCCGGGGCTCTTGAACTTGCCTTCCTTCAGCACCTCGACGATGCAGTCCGCGGCTGTGTTGTCGCTGGCATCGGACTGGGCGACCCCGGCGCCGAGCACCTGGCCCGACGTCCCGACGTACATCGTGACCTCGAAGTCGCCAGAGCTACCAGACTTGCACTCCGAGATCTTGCTGCTGAGCGAGTCGAGGGTGTCGCGCACTTCTCCGGCGTCCCACATGACGGGTGGCCGCACGTCGTTGACCATGTCGAACTCGAAGCCCTTGTGGGCGAGCCCGTGGATGCCGCCCTGGGGGACTGGCCAGGTGCGCTTGCCGAGCGCAGTGATCAGGCACTTCTCCGTGTCGCGATCGCCCAGGGTGGTGCGCTCGAGGTAGGCCTCGCTCAGCGAGCCACTCTGGTTGATCTTCAAGCTGAACTGCACGGCTCCGCCGATGAACTCCACGCGGTTCGCGCCCGACTTCATGCACGCTTCGAGGTCGGGTAGCGCAGCCTCGAAGGTCTTCGTGACCTCGCCTTCATCCAGCGCGCCAATCTCCGCGGAAACGTCCAGCGGCGGCCGTGAACCGTGGTTGGCCGAGTCGTCGTCCACGTCCTCGACCGGCGCCTTGGGGGGCGGCTCACTCCCTCCACACGCGGCCTGGCCGAGCAGACTGAAGCCGAGCGCACAGGCGGCGATGCATCGAGCAGAGACGGTGAACGGGCGGTTTGAATCGGGCATGCAGTCCCCCGGGCTGGCGTCAGGTCGCGCCCACCTGGCGCGAAATGGAAGTGGATGAAGAGGTGCGGCGCCCGGAGCGAGCGCCGCTTGAGCTGATCAGGCCTTGAGTACGGAGTTCGCGATCACCAGGCGCTGGATCTCGCTCGTGCCTTCGTAGATTTCCGTGATGCGCGCGTCGCGGTAGTGACGCTCGATCCCGTACTCGGTGGTGTAGCCATATCCACCGTGGATTTGAATCGCCGAGTGCGTGATGCGGGTCGAAGCTTCGGAAGCGTAGAGCTTCGCCGCGGCGCTCTCGAGGCTGTGACGCACGCCTTGATCCTTCATCGCCGCGGCGCGCAGCGTGAGCAACCGCGCGGCGTCGAGCTCGGTTGCCATGTCCGAGAGCTTGAACTGGATGGCTTGGAACTTAGCGATCGGCTGGCCGAACGCCTTGCGCTCCTTGGCGTAGGCGATGCTCTTCTCGAGCGCGGCCTTGGAAATGCCCAGCGCCTGCGACGCGATGCCGATGCGGCCGCCATCGAGCGTCGCCATCGCGACCTTGAAGCCGGAGCCCACCTCACCGAGGATCGCGTCGTCACCCAGCTCCACGTTCTCGAAGAATATCGTGCAAGAATGGGCAGCCTTGATGCCCATCTTCTCGTCGTGGTGGGCCGCTGTCACCCCGGGCGTGCCCATCGGGACCACGAACGCCGTGTGCTTGACCTTCGGGCCGCTCTTGTCCGTGACCGCGAACACGATGATGTAGTCGGCGTGGGGCCCGTTGGTGATGAAGTTCTTGCTGCCGTTCATCACCCACTTGTCGCCCTTCTTCTCGGCGACGGTCTGCATCGTCTGCGCGTCGGAGCCGCTCATGGGCTCGGTCAGGCCAAAGCAACCCAGCTTCTCTCCGCTGGCGCACGCCTTGAGGATTTCCTGCTTCTGCTTTTCCGTGCCGAATTTGAGCAGAGGATCACAGAAGAGCGAGTTGTTCACGCTCATGATCACGCCGCACGAAGCGCACGCGCGGCTCACTTCTTCCATCGCGAGCACATAGCTGATCGCGTCCAGACCGGAGCCGCCGTACTCGGTGGGCACTGCGATACCGAGGAAGCCGAGCTCGGCCATCTGCTTGACGATTTCGGTGGGCCAGCGTGCCTGCTTGTCGAACTCCGCCGCTTTGGGAGCGATCTCGCGATCGGCGAACTCACGGGCGGTTTGTTGGAGCATGGCTTGCTCTTCGGTCAGCTGGAAATCCATGGCGCGGAACCTTACTCGCAGAGCGCCGGGTCACAAGCGATGTGAGGTCGCGGTGACGCCATTTTCGGGGCTCCGGCCTGCGAACGCGCAGAACCCTGGCAGCTGGGCTGTTTCCTGAAGAGTGCAAAACGCCGACGGCGCGGTGTCCGGGGGCTGGGTTGCTCCAGTCGGCTGCCGTGCGACCTGCAGTTTTCCAGCGGTATTGACCACAGGTGGCAGCAGTGGCTCCGGGTTGGGGGGTTAGGCTCGCTGGCCAGTCAACGCGGTTCGACCGCGGTCGCCTTGCTCAGGGGGCTGGCTCTTCGAGGATCACCGCGTGCGCGATGGCAGCGATCTCTTCGAGGAGTGTGGTCTTGGGGCGCACGCCAACTCCCAGCTTGGCTTCGCGCATCATCGCGGCGTCGAACCCGCTGTCGCCAAACGCGCCGAGCCATGGTGTGTCTCCCAGCACGGCCTTGCCGGTTCGCGCTTTGCCAGTGCCGTAGGTGGACGGCGCGATGACCCGTGCCGTGACCACCTCCCCGTCGTATTCCGTGCGGATACCATGGATGTCTTCTGGTGCGAAGCCGTACACCTCGCCGGCGACCTCCACTACGCTCTGGGGCGATGCGCTGATCAACAGGCACCGCAGCCCGCTGCCTCGGGCCCAGCGGAGGATCTGGTTCGACTCGGGGATCTGGCGACCTGCGAGGCCGCGCTCTTCGAGGACACGGGAGACGAACGCCGCGACCTCGGCGCGAGTCCAGCCCGCGAAGCACCACGCCATCAGCTCACAGATCTCGCGCTCGGGTACGTCCTCGGCGAGGTATGCTTGGAAGATACGCAGTGCGACCTCCTCCCCGCTTCCGCCGGTTCCGAGTTCGTACTGATCAGCGAACTGCCGCAGAGGCTCGACTGCCGCGTCGCGCAGCCCGCGCTCGAAGAGCAGCGCGTGGAAGACGTCCTCGCCCACGTCGCCAAACCACAAGGTGCCGTCACCATCGAAGGCCAGAGCGCCTCTGCTGTCGTGCTCCTTGGCGAGCACCTCCAAGCGCTGGATGACATGCTCGGCGTCGGAGCGCAGCGGCAGCTCAGCGGGAGGGTGTGCGCTCTCGGATTCTCCACGCATCCCACGCATGGTTCAGCCAGCCTCCGGATCGCGGCGCTCCGTCCACCACTTCTCGGCGTGGGCGTGGTCCTCCAGCGTATCGATTTCCATGTAGCCGCCGTGGGTGTCTTCTCGGTGCATCTCCACGTTCGCCTCGAGCATTTCCGCGAGGAGATCGAGTAGGTAGGCCTTCTCGAAGCTGCGTCCTTCCCGATACATGCCGCCGGCGAAGCGCGCTGCGGCGTGATCGAACGCTGCGGTGAGTTGCTCGGCCCCCCGTGAGGTGGCCTTCATCACTCCGATGAACTCGCCGCTCGCGTGGTCCCCGGGCAGCGTACGACTGATTTCCAAGACGCGGCTGCCCTCAGCGCGAAGCTTCTCGGCGTCGCTCTCGGGGTGCTGGCTACGGTCGACGTAGCGGCGCCGCCAGTCGGTGTCGCAGCCCAGAGCGAGGTCGTGGGGGCTCTCGAGCAGCTGCTTCACGATCGCGCCGTCGTAGACGATGTCGGCATAGGTCGAGATGAAGCCGTCCGTCAGGTGTTCACGTGCGTACATCAGAGAGGCCAAGATGTTGTTGTGCTCCCAGCGATCGTTGCGCACGAACGTGAACTCAGGGTGACGCGCGCGCACCACCTCCTCGGCGTAGCCGCAGATGAACACGATGTCCTTGCGCTGGACCCCAGCCGCGCCCAGCGCGTCCAGTATCCAGTCGAGCATCGGGCGCCCCATCACGGGCACCAGCGTCTTCGGGATCTCGTCGGTCTTGTGCTGTAGGCGGCTGCCGCGTCCGGCGCCGATGATGATGGCTTTCATGGGCTCGGGGAGTGTGTCGCGGGCCGCTGCGCCTACGCAAGCGAGGCCGCGCTGGCGCAGACGGCGCGCGCTCGCGCCGCCGGAATCTGGCTCCGTCGTGGACTGCCTGCGCAGGTGTTGCGTGCGCAGTGGAGCGGGCGAAAACCTCCGCGTTCGCCCCGATAGCTGTTGAGATTGGCGGTGCTTTTGGCGATGGTCCAAGGCCGTATGAGCCAACCCCTCGCGCTGAATCGTGATCGTTTCTTGGATCTGTTGGGGCGCATGATCCGCCTTGGCCCCAAGCTTCAGAACTCACCCGACGCCGGCTTGATCCCCGAAGAAGCCTTGGTAGCGGAGATCGTGGAAGAGGCCCTCGCGCCCCACGTGAAGAGCGGCTTCCTCAAGCTGGAGCGCTTGGCAGGCCCCGGCTACGAGCGGCGCCCGAGCTTGGTGATCACGATCGATGGCACCGGTGAAGGAAGCATCGGCTTCGTCGGCGCTCACTTCGATGTCGTGCCCGCGGATCGTGAGGCGGAGAACTGGGAGCGCGACCCCTTCGAACTGTGGGTGGGCGAAGACGGCACGCTGTACGGCCGCGGCGTCACGGATTGCCTCGGACACGTGGCCGTGCTCACCGATTTCATCGCGCAGATCGCCGAGCGCGGCGAGCGGCCCAAGCGCCGGATCCAGGTGGTGCTGATCAGCAACGAGGAAGAGGCTCCCATCGCTGAGTGCGGTCTCGACTACGTCGTGGCCTCCGGCGCCATGGAGCCGCTCAAGCACGGTCCCATCTACTGGCTGGACAGCGCCGACTTCGGGCCGACGGTCGGCACCGGCGGCACCGGCATGTGGGAGCTGCAGGTGCAAGGCGTCGGCGGTCACTCAGGGATGACGCAGAACTGCGTGAACGCCCTGGAGCTGGGGATGCACGTGGCCTTCGAGCTGGTGCGCTGGTTCGAGCAAGCGTACCCCACTCACCCAAGCGAAGAGCGCTGGGGCTTCCTCTCGAGTTCGACGCTGAAGAGCACGGTCATCCACGTCAAGAATGAGAAAATCACCAAGATCCCTGGAGATGCGGTTATCCGTGGGGATATTCGTCTGGTGCCGTTCTACGACATGACCGAGGCGATGGCCGGTGCGGTGAAGTTCGTCACGGAGCTCGACCAGAAGCTGCAAACCGCGGACGAGTTGCCCGGTTTCCCGCGCTTCATGACCGCCCAGGGTAGGCGAGGCTCGGTCAAGCTCGTCCCGAAGGGGCGCACCATGGAGGGGATCGCGTGCGACCTGGAGTCTGCAGGGCTCAAGGCGTTGGTGGACGCGATGAAGAGCGTGCGCGGTCCCGACGGGGCCAAACAGTACTCGATGACCGGCTCGCTGCCCCTGGTTCGCGACCTCCAGCGCAACGGCTTCGACGTGCAGATCACCGGCTTTGGGCGCTCGACCTACTACCATGCACCCAACGAGCAGGCGAACCTCGAGCACTTCGAGCAAGGCTTCGCCATCCTCAGTCAGATCTGCGAGCGCCTGGGCTAGGTGGATCCACCGGATCCCTCTTTACGCGGATCCGCGTTCGCCATACCCCTGACCGAGCTTGCTCTGCACTCGCTTGATGCCAGCGCTTGCTGGTCGGTGCGAGCAGGTTCTGAACCGCTGATTTCGTTCGCGCCTCCACGGCGCAGAACTCAATAGCCACGAGGATTAGCCATGCCCATCGCAACTCACGAGCAGTACCAGGAGATGTTGAACAAGGCCAAGGCGGGCCAGTACGCCTTCCCGGCCATCAACGTGACCAGCTTGGAGACGCTCAGCGCAGCGATGGCGGCGTTCGCCGAAGCCGAGGCTGACGGCATTATCCAGGTGTCGACTGGCGGAGGAAAGCACGCGTCTGGGCCGGTGGGCGACATGGCCCTCGGCGCAGAAGTCCTCGCGGAAGCGGCGCACAAGCTGGCCGAGCGCTACAAGGTGTTGTTCGCGCTCCACACCGACCATTGCCATCCGAAGAACCTCAAGCCGTTCCTCGACCCGTTGCTGATCGCCTCGAAGAAGCGTCGCGAGGCCGGCCTTGGGCCGCTGTTTCAGAGCCACATGTTCGATGGCTCCGAGCTCTCATTGGGGGAGAACCTGAAGGTCAGCGAAGAGTACCTCGCACGCTGCGCCGAGCTCGACATCATCCTGGAGATCGAGACGGGCGTCGTCGGCGGCGAAGAGGACGGGCATGACACGAGCGGGGTCTCCAAGGAGAAGCTCTACACCACGCCTGAGGACATGGTGGAAGCCTATGAACGCCTCGAGGGCAAGGGCGGCTGGATGCTCGCGGCGACGTTCGGCAACGTGCACGGCGTGTACAAGCCGGGCAACGTCAAGCTCACCCCCACTATCCTGCGGGACGGACAGGCTGCGGTGAAGGCGAAGCACTCGACGGGAGACAATCCGCTGCTGCTCGTGTTCCACGGTGGCTCCGGCTCGAGCCTCGCGGAGATCCACGAGACCCTGGGCTACGGCGTCGTGAAGATGAACGTGGATACGGACTGCCAGTACGCCTTCTCCCGTCCCATCGCAGATCACATGTTCAAGAACTATGACGGCGTCCTGAAGATCGATGGCGAGGTCGGTGACAAGAAGGTGTACGACCCGCGCAGCTACATGAAGCTGGCCATCGGCTCGATGAAGGACCGCGTGATTCAGTCTGTGCATGACCTCAAGAGCGACGGAAAGTCGCTGACGAAGTAGCCGGGCAGGTCGAGCTCCGGCCTCCTAGCGCCCAGCCGAGCGACTTGGCTGGGCGCGCTCGTGTAGAGCACCGGGCGGCGCGGCTTGGATCCGTGGGGCAAGAGGTGAGGCACTGGACGCAGCGTGAGCGCGTGCGCCCAGGCGGCGGACGGGCGGTTTTGAATGCCGCCCCTCTGTCTGTGAGTCTTGGCCTCGTGTAGCATCGCGTCGTGGGCTCTGCAGCTGCTCTCGCGCCCGGCGCGGTGTTCGAGGACTACCGAGTTCTTGGCACGCTCGCGACGGGGCGCATGGGTTCCACGTACACCGTCGAGGAGTTGCGAGGCCGGCGCCAGCGCGCGCTCAAGGTGATCCATCCCCACGTCGTTGCTCCGAGCTTCGACCCCGACGACTTCGATCGAGTGCTGCGCTCGGGGAGCGAACTGGATCGAGAGCACTACGTGGAGGTGTTGCGGACAGGGCTGCGCGCGGAGGACTCCACGCCGTGGCTGGTGATGCAGCTGTTGCGTGGCGAGGACGGGAGCGCCCGCGTACGCAGCAAGGGGCCTCTGGCAGCTCAGCTCGTGATCGAGCTGTTCGACCAGAGCTGCCGAGCGCTGCAGAAGGCACATCAGAAGGGCGAGGCGCATGGTGACCTCAAGCCGGAGAACCTCTTTTTCGCGTCAGCGCGTCACGTGGGCATGCCCTTTTCGATCAACCTGCTCGACTTTGGCGTCGCGCGCTTCGTCGATACAGGAGAGAAGCTTTGGAAGGCGCCCGAGCAGTCCCCGGGGCAGCGTCAGCACCCGCAGATCGATGTCTGGGCGCTGGGGCTGGTGGGCTTCTTCATGCTCACCGGACGTTCGTTTTGGGACGCCCCCGAAGCCACGCATCCGACGCACGCTGAAGCGGTGATCCCTGCGGCCGGGCTGGCCGCCGCGACGCTCGACGTCCCGCTGCCGTATCCTGGAGCGTTCGACACTTGGTTTTCCAGGTGCGTGTGCGTCGACCCGGACGCGCGCTTCGAGAATGCGGCGGCCGTGCTCAAAGGACTTCGCAAGGTGCTCGCGGGGGTTCCGTTGGACTCCAGCGCCCAGCGCGTTCACTCGGTCCCTGGCGTTCAGAGTCAGGCGGTGACGGTTCCCCCAGGGGTCGCCGCGGGACGGCAGCGCGTCCTCGCTGAGCCGTCCGTGAGCTTCCCCGCGCTGAGCGGCGATCCGACGCGAGTCGAGCCGATGAGCCAGGCCGCGCCCACGCGGCACCAGCCCACCCGCGAGCGCCGGCCTCCCCCAGAGCCCGGACCCCCGCCCGCCCACCTCTTTGAGCAACGCCCGCCGGCCCCGAAGGCCAGCCCCCCGCCGCCTCGGCCCGAGCCCAAGCGGCAGGAGAACACCTCCCGCGCCGCCGTGACCCGCTTCGCCACCCGTGAGCTCGTCGACATCCTCCGCGCCGTCGTGGAGGAGGACCCCGAAGGTCGTCGCCTCATGCGCGACGTGCGCCGCCTGATGGCCGAGCACGACGCGCTGCGCCGAATGAGGAAACTGGAATGACTCCGACCCACCCTGCCCTCCGCGCGGCCCTCTGCTTCGGCCTGCTGCTCGCCGCAGCGGGCGTGTACGCCCAGGTGCCCACCGAGATCCCGGAGTTCGAGGAGCCGGAGGCCGACCCCTGGCCCGAGCTCGGGTGGGTGTCCTTCGTCGACGACCCCCAGGCCTGCCCTGAGGACGTCGACTGCGACTGCGA
>JAUILJ010001059.1 GCA_030433055.1 Polyangia bacterium | reverse complement strand
GCGAACTATGGAGACAGGACACTAGGCGGCGATTCGAACCAGCTCTGGCTCCCGGCGGCGAGCGGTGTAGCAACGCCGCGCCTGCACCCCGGGTCGGCTGGCGCTGCGCACCCTGGCTCCCCGCGGTGAAGCGCCCCGAAACGTGCGCCCCTTCAGTGCGTCGCTGCGAGGGGTGGGCATCGCGAAGTAGCGAGGATCCGCCCACAGCCAGAGCACGATCTCTTCGACGGGCAGGGTGGCGCACCGCTTGGGCTGAGGTTCTGGAGCTACCCGCCCTGAGTCTTCGCGCCGTTGAGTCCCGCTTCCGAATCCTGCGTCATTCATCTGACTTCGCCTCCGCCAGTGTCCCGCCGCACCGAGCCGCGCCACCGGTCATTGATCCACGATTCAGACCCCAAAAAGCCGCCAAACTCGTGAGATCGGCCGGGGTCCCAGCCTGCGACAAATCAACATGTGTGCCAGCCCTTGCGGCGGGCGCAGCTTCAGGTAAGGAAGGCAGCGTCATGGACAATGGCATCGTCAACTTGGTCGCCATCGTGAGTTCGCTCGTGATCGCGATGAGCCTCATCCCGATCATCTTCTTCTCCAACTCCAAGGGCGAGACGAAGGAACCACCGCTCGAAGAGCAGTTCGCGTGGAAGGACAGCGACGACCTGGACGACTTCGTCAAGGCGCGTCACTAGTCCCGACATCAGCGGTCTGCTGCCAGCTCGAGCTGGACGGGCCGCGTTCGAAATAGCGCCGGTAATCCGCGGATCCCCTCGGGAGCCGCTGGGCACGGGGTACCGGGTCAGCACAGTCGTTTCAACGACCAACCCTCGACGACGTGGGCGCGCGGACGCGCGCCGCGACACACTGTCGGGCGGCGCCGACCCACATACTCAGGGGGAACATGCCCAGCCTTGCTTCGAATCAGGAATTGCAATCGCGATCCGAGCGACGCCACCTAGCGTGCAGTCTTTCGCTCCTCGCAGCGCTCAGCGCTCTGGGGGCAGCCAAGGATGCCGCGGCGCAGGTTGCGCCGCACCGCTCGGCCAGCACGCTCGTGTCGACCAATGGGCGGTCTGCGGTCGTCTACGACGTGCCTCGACAGCGCGTTGGAGGCCTGCTCGAGCACATCTACCGAGCCCGTAGCGACGGAGCAGAGACCCGGAACTTCGCGTACGACAGCTACCCTGGGCTGCGCGCGGGGGGCGATCAGGGCTGGCTGGGAGACGTCGCCCCAAGCCGAGTCGAGTACGAGGTCGGCACTGGAATCATCCACGTCCAGCGAGAGCTGTTGGGGCTCCGTGTGGACGAGTACATCTTCGCGCCCATGGGCCTCGATGAGCACGCCTACGTCGACCTGGTACGGGTGGAGCGGCTCTCCGGCGCACCCACGAGCGTCGACGGCTACCTTCTCTACAATTTCCATATGGGAACTGGCGCCCCAGACCCGGACAGCGGCGGGGAGACCATCGTGTGGCAGGGCTCGGAGCAGGCGTTCATGGAATGGGGGCCAAGCGGTGCGGCGCTGGGCTACGGCTCGTTCGGTGTCAGCTCGCACCACAGCGCATCGCCCGACAACCCCTACCTCGCGCTCCAGAGCGGCAACGATCTGAGCGACAACGCTGGCACCGGGGGCAGCTACGACGACGCCGTTGGCGGCCTCCAGTGGTCGCTGGGCAGCTTGAGTATCGGCGACAGCGGCTGGTTCGGTGGATACGCCGTAGTCGACTCGGGGGGAGACGTTCTTCCCAGGATTCAGGCGGTCAGGAGCTGGATCGCCGGGCGGACTCCTGAGCAGGTTCTCGACGCCGAGCGCAGCGCATGGAGCGCCTGGCACGCGCAGGGCTCGTATCCGACCTTGCAGGGACTCGAGAAGAACCTGTTCGAGCAGTCGATGGCGATTCTCCGCATGGGCCAGGTCCGGGAGCCCGGTCGCGGAAATGGCCAAATCCTGGCGAGCCTGCCCACCGGCATGTGGAACATCTCCTGGGTGCGCGACATGGCCTACGCGGTCGTGGCGCTAGCTCGGTCGGGGCACCTCACGGAGGCCCGGGCGGCTCTCGAGTTTCAGCTTGGCGCTGACTCGGGTCACTATCAGACCG
>JAUILJ010000178.1 GCA_030433055.1 Polyangia bacterium | reverse complement strand
TGCAAGAAACGAAGGTCGAGGACGAGGATTTCCCCACCGAGGAGTTCCAACGCATCGGCTATGGCGTCGCGATCAGCGGACAGAAGACCTACAACGGGGTGGCGATTGCCACCTCGCGGGTGCTGATGGATGTCCAAGCCGGCTTGGAGGGCGCCGCCGCGGACGATGACAAGCGCCTCCTCGCGGTGACCATCAAGGGCGTGCGCATCTACTCGGCCTACGTTCCCAACGGAAAAGGCGTCGAGCATCCAGACTTCGAGAAAAAGAAGCGCTGGCTGGCGGATTTCAAGCGGACCGTCGAGAGCGACATCGCGAACGGGCGGGCGAAGAAGGGCGTGGTCTTGTGCGGCGACTACAACATCGCTCCTGACGAGCGGGACGTCTACGACGTGGAGGCCATGCAGGGGCAGCTGCACTTTCACCCAGACGAGCACGCAGCACTGAAAGATCTGATGAGCCTCGGCCTAGTGGATGCCTTTCGGATCCATCACGAGGAAGGCGGGCTCTATAGCTGGTGGGATTACCGCGCGGGAATGTTCCGGCGTGATCTGGGCCTGCGCATCGACTTGATCCTGCTCAGCGAACAGCTGCGCGAGCGATGCACCGCCGCACACATCGACAAGGCCGTGCGCAAGCAGGCCAAGCCATCGGACCACGCCCCCGTGGTGATTGAGCTGGACCTCTAGTCAGGCTACTGAACGGCCCCGGCTGGTCAGGCCGCGAGCCGGTGAGGCGCAGGGCCAAGGGTCGCGAGGCTACGAGCCGCGTCCAGGCTGATTCGCCCCCGAGCGAGCCAGCTCTCGAGCTCGGGCTGAGCCTTGAACGCTTGCTCCACGCGGTGCAGCGCCGGCAGGTAGACGAGCTCTCGCCCCAGCCCTCCACCCCGTCGAGCGCGCTCCGCGATCCGCAGCGCAGCATCCAGGTCGGCTCCCAGAGCCATCGCCTGCTGTGCGAGCTCCACGAAGTCTGCGCCGGCGCGCGCCTGGCGCGCCGCCTCATGCCGCAGCGCCAGCTCGAAGCGGCGCTCGGCGTCCAGCAGACCGCTGCGCTTCTCGAGCAAGAGCGCCCTCCCCTCTTCGTCGTCGGATCCTCCTCGACTCCCGACCAAGAACAGCCCCCCGTGCTCTTTGCTAGCCGCCTCCCGAGGCAGCACGTGGCCGTGTACCTCGTGGATCACCAGACGCCGCGCCGCGTGCTCGCTGAGCCACTGGCCCGGCTTCACATAAATCAGCCCCTGCCCCACTGCTGCTCGTGACTGGAGGTCGGGCTCTGCCTGTATTCTCACCTCGAGACGGTGGACCGCGAGTTCCCGCTCCAGCTGCCTGACCAGGCTCTCCGGTGCGCTCAAGTCGTCGCTCAGGTAACGCGGCTCCCCGGCGTCGGCGTCCGGCGGTTCGAGCCAGGCGTGAGCCCAGACCCGCGCCTGACGCCCGGCCTCGTCCATATCCTCACGGAACCTTTTCGCGGCCAAGGGGAGCATCGCTGGCGTGCCGAGAGCGTCAACGATGGCTGCCTCGAGCTCGAGCTCGAGCACGCGCTCGGCGTAGAGTTCCCCCCACGGACCCGCCGACTCCAGCCGCCGGGCGAGGTGCTCGAGCAGACGGCGCAGATCGCCGAATCCCGGCGCCTCGAACCGAGGGTGCGCGGGAGCACACGGCTGCCCGTTCAGGAAGCGCCGCCGTACCTCAGCCAAGGATTGCGCGGCGTTCGGCGGGCGTACCCTGTCGAGCAGCCGAACCTCTCCCTCGACCCGCAGCAGAAAGGAGTCGAGGGCACACAGCTCGAATACTTCGGGCTCTGGGATGGTTCCTAGCGGAGACGCTTCGAAGCGTCTGGTCATAGCTTGCTTGCGGCGATGTTGGCTAGTTCGCTGCGCTCGCCCTTTTGTAGCAGAATATGTCCGGTGATCTGCTCGCCGCGCAGGCGATCGGCGCTGACGCTCAGACCATTGGTCGCGCTGTCTACGTACGGGTTGTCGATCTGGAAGGGGTCGCCGGTGAGCACGATCTTGGTGCCCTCGCCACAGCGGGTGATTACCGTCTTGACCTCGTGGGGGGTGAGGTTCTGCGCCTCGTCGACGATCACGTACTGCTGAGGCAAGCTGCGCCCGCGGATGTACGTCAGCGGCTCGACCTCGATTTGGCCGTTCTGAACCAGCTCGTCGATGCCACGGATATTGCGCCGTTTGCCGCCGCTGGCCACCAGCAAGAACTCCAGGTTGTCGAAGATCGGCTGCATCCAGGGCCCGAGCTTTTCGTTGATGTCTCCAGGCAAGAAGCCCAGATCGCGCCCCATCGGCATCACCGGACGGCTCACCAGGAGCCGGGCATACACCCCGTCCTCGACCGTGCGCTTCAGGCCAGCGGCCAGCGCCAGCATGGTCTTTCCGGTGCCCGCCATACCCACCAGCGTGACCAGGCGAATGGAGTCGTCGAGCAGTAGGTCGAGCGCGAAGGACTGCTCCCGGTTGCGAGGGCGAATGCCCATCAAGCCTTCTCTGGGGGTGAGGAGCGCCCGAACGGTGCCCTTGTCCGCGTGATAGCGCCCAAGCGCCGTGCGCGACCGCGGGCTGTCGTCTCGTAGCATCACGCAGACGTTGGGGTAGAGGTGCAGATCCTCCTTGGGCCGGATCTCACCGGTCTCGAAGTAGCGATCGAAGTCATTCGCCTTGAGCGCGATCTCGACGACGCCGCTGTCGAGCTGTTCCGGCTCTACGGCTTGGTTCTCATAGACTTCGGTGCGCAAGCCAAGAGTATCCGCGCGGATTCTTAGGTTGACGTCCATCGTGATGAAGATGGTCGGCTGCGTCGGGTTGTGGTCACGCAGCTCGAGCGCGGTCTGCAGGATGGCATGATCTCCCGAATCGGGATTCAACGCGATGGCGAGGATCGGGCGCTTGGTGGGCACATGGACACGCAGCGTCCCCTCTTCTCCCAACTTCACGCCCTCGGAGAGCGAGCCGTTTCGCTCTCGAAGCCCGTCGAGCAGACGCGAGATGGTGCGTGCGTTGCGACCGCGCTCCGACGTATCGCGCTTGAACTGGTCGATTTCTTCGATCACGTAGATCGGTAGGACCAGGTCGTTGTCCTCGAACTTGAAGATCGCGTGTGGGTCGTGGAGCAGAACGTTGGTATCGAGGATGTAGGTTTTCTTCATCAGAGATCTCGTTCGGAGCTCGATCGCGCGTTTGGCGCGAGCATTCGCCGGCACGCGGCGACCGCGCATCGAGCGACCCCCAGTGTGCTTGCGGGGGACCGCCGCGGATAGCGCCACTGACTTGCGTCTGCAACGAATGAGGCAACGCTCGCCTCCAGCGACCAGCGCTTCGGCGCCGAATGGACTGCAAACCCCTGGACATCATTGGTATTTGTCGGCGCGCCTCGGCGCGCGTGGGGAACTGACAGGCGGCGCTGGGGAGCGACCGTGCTCTTGAGGTCCAAGCTTCCATGCATCGAGCGGGGGTCGGGCTCACCTCACTAGCCAAGCCGGATCCGATCCGAGAGACTACGCGCCATGTCTCTCAGGGCCTTTCTCATCGGCACGGCGTCACTCTCTCGGCTCTCCACGCTGGGCCTCCTTGGAGGGCTAGCGGTGGGGTGCAGCGCCACCGCCCCGGAGTCCCAGTATCCTCCCCCCGGCCCCAGCGACGGCCTCCCATACATTCCGTTTCCCGAGGTGAACGACCTCGACGACGAGTCCATCGACGACGACGACGACTTCGGCGCGGAGGGCGACGCGCCATCGGCAGCGAAGGTCGCGGCCGTCTCCGCTGACCTGCCGACAAGTATTCCGTTGCTCGGTGCGGTCAGCGAGTGCAAGGCCAAGACCTGCCTCCTGACGGACTGGGTGCCCGAACCCGCCTGGGTAGGCATCGGCGGCAAGGCGCCCAAAGGCACGACCGCAGCGCTGAATACGCCCCCGGTGGGTGGCAAGGATGGCCCAGCGCTGCTGTGGAGCGAGAAGCTTCCGAAGGGAAACACCCTCGTGCTTCCCCGCCACCAGCACTTGGAGTACTGGCTGCTCGGGGGCGCCGGCAAGGCGCTGGTCACGGGAGACGACGGCGGGGCCCCCAAGGCGCTGGAGAGTTGGACCCTGGCGCGCGTGGCTGGCGGTGGTGCGACCCTCCGCGCCACCGAGGACAGCGTGATCTTGATCGCCGTGGTCACGAATAAGGAGAGCTTGAAGCAAGCTATCGAGGCTGCGAAAGCCAAGCCCTGGGAGGTGCGCTGGAAGAAGCGGCCCGCCCCGATCGAACTCAGCCAGCTCAATCAGGCAGAGGCCATTCCCAACCAAGGCGGTGCCCTGCAGGTCCGACTCAGCATGCCCGCGAGTCCACGGCGCGTGGGTGCCCTGCAAATCTTGAAGGGCGGGGCGGACCTGCGCATGCCCGAACACCAGCACGAATCGGAGTGGGAGCACGTCGCGCTGCTCTCCGGATCTGGGACCATGCGCTACGCCTCCGCGGACGTGGAGCTCAAGGCAGGTGACGTCGCACACCTTGCTCCCGGAAAGCTCCACAGCTTCCGCGGCAAGGGAGATCAACCCGTGGTCGCGCTGCAGATTTACAGTCCACCAGGTCCTGAGGCACGCTTCGCCCAGAAGCCCCAGGGCTCGGCACCAGGCGCGAAAACAGCGCCTGAGAAGCCCGCAGCCGAGCAGTCCACGGCGAAGAAGCCTGCGCCAAAGAAGGCCGCAGCGCCTGCCAAGAAGTAGCCCGACCCACCCCGATGCTGAGCCGCGTTGGCCCGGCTGAAGCCGGTCGGCTATGGTCCGCCGGTGCTCGCTCGTTGGCGCCCGCTGTTTCTTCCCGTCGGCTCGCTGCTGTACGTGGGCTCGGCTGCGGCGCTTGCGAGAGACAGCTGGAGCGCCTGGACCGCACTCGTCCTGCTGCCCGTCTTTCTGATCTTGAGCTGGCGCCGCACATCAGCGCCGGTCCAGGGCCAGGACGAAGTCGACCCCAGCGCACGGCGCGCGTTGCGCGCGGTGATCTGGGGCGGCTGCATGTGGGCCATGGCGCGAACAGGGCCTGCAGGCAGGCCTGAGCTCGATGCCGCGGCGAACCTCGGCGTGGGCGTCGCAGCCGTCGCCGCGTTGGTTGCGCTGGCACGGATCTCGGCGGCGGGGCGCCTGCTAGCGCCTGCGGAGCGAATAGCGCCGGTAAAGGGCCTCCTCTCCCCCCCGCCCTCCACCCGTTCCTTGGACGCCGCTGGCCTCGTCACGTTTCTCTGGGGAATCGCGATCGCGCTGCCCCTGAGCCGGGCGCTAACAGCTGCCGGCGCGAGCCGAGTAGCCCCTTTGGCCAGCGACTACGCCACGACCACTGCAGGGATCGGCAGCCTGCTGGTGCTGGTCGCGGCCGCATGGCGCCTGCGAGTCCTGCGCCGACTAGAGCTCGGAGTGGCTGACCGCGCCGCCGGCGCGCTGGCATTATCGACGACCGCATTCCTGGTCGCGGTGCCTGCCGCGCTGCTCGACGTCGCTCCCCCTGACCGAGTGCTGCCCATCGCGCTATTGATGGCGGCCTTCGCCACGACCTGGACAGCGACGACGAGCGAACCGACCAGCGTCAGCAAGGGGCTGCGCGGCATTCTCGCGGTGATGCTCATGGGTGCTCCGGTCACGCTGCTCGCAGGCGTTGCCGCACGGCAAGCTCCGATGTACGCTGGCACGATCGTCCTGGGCAGCTCGGTGCTGAGCATCGCCGTGGGATTGCTTGCGCGCGCGGTGGCGCGTCCGCTCGGGCCCGAGCAGTCACGCTGGCTAGACGCCATCGAGCGAGCCACCGAGCGGGCCCTGGAACCGGAACCACAGACCGCGATCCAGCGCACTCTCGAGGCGCTCAGCAAGACCAGCTCGATGCCTGGCAATCGACCCGAGCTCTGGCAGATCGACCCCCCGGAGGCGCTGAGCGTGGACATCGCGGGGTACCTGCATCGAGCTCAGGCAGAGTCTCCGACGTCTCTGTTTGAGCTCGCGAGCGCCGAGCCTGAGCGGACGCTGCGCGCCGAGACCCTGCGCCTGGTGCAGATCCGCAAACCCGAAGTGCGCCCCTTGCTCGATTGGTTCGACAGCCGCAACGCGTTCAGCGCGACGCTGATCAGCGATGAAGAAGGCCCCACAGGGTTCATCTTGTTGCCTCGCGGTAACCGTACCGCGCCCATGAGCCTGGAAGAAGCAAGGGCAGTACGCAACCTGGCGGACCGCATCAGCGCGCTGATGGGCGTCGCCGCAGCTCTCAGCCGCTCCCAGCAACGCGAGGTCGCGGCGCGGGCGGAGATGTCTGGGCTCGACGCCAAGCGGGCAGAGCTGGAGCGAGCGCTGGATGCGGAGGGTGATGTCAATCGCAGGCACACGGAGCTGCTCGCGCAACCGCTCACCGGGGTCGGATACAGCCCCACGAGCCGCATGGCGCTGGACGAACTGGGGAGGCTCGCACGGCGGAGCGGCGAGCTCGCTGCGGGGGCGCTGCTCATCCAGCATCCCCGCGGCGTAGACCCGGTCCCCTGGGCAGCACGCCTGCATCTCGACGGCCCCCACAGTGGCAAACGCTTCGTCGTGATCGACGCAACGAGGAGTGAGTTTCATGCTCCTCTCGCCTGGACCTCCGATACGTCGCCCTGCGTGCTGGCGCTCCGCGGAACGCTGATGGTCCTAGACGCTGCCGCGCTGCCTGAGGCAGTTCAAGAAGACCTAGCGCTTCGAGCGAGGAGTGGAGATTTCTTGCTCGTGCTCACTCAAGGCTCGGAGCACGGCACGCACCCGCTCGCAGGTCGGCTTGCGCGCGCCGTGGAGAACGCTCAGGTGGCCCTGCCCAGTCTGGCCGAACGGGCCGAGGAGCTGCGTCCGATGCTCATCGAGCGCCTCGCTCGCGAGGGCCTGCGGCAGCGTGGTGAACCCCTCGGCGTCGAGCCGCGAGTCGTCGCGTTGCTGATCGAGCACTCGTGGCCCGGGAACGAGCGGGAGCTCGACGCTTTGGTTGAAGCGCTGGTCCAGCGCGCCGCGGGCAGCGTCGTCACCGCAGCGGATCTGGCCGCGCTTGATTTCCGCCCGGATAGCCTGGTGGTGGCAGGCGGTTTCGCGAGGGACTCGCGGGGTGCTCCCGAGGTGGGGGTGAGCGGAGAGCTGGGTACTCCGCTGCCGCTACCGACGCGGCGCCGCCCAGGGCCCCGTCGGCGCCGATGAGTGTCGCGCCTTCGCCGACGTCTGGCGGGGAGAACGGGAGCAAGTCTGACGCAGCTCGACCGATGGGTCCTGCGCTCTTGGCACGCCCACCGTGGAGGTCCGAGCCTCGATCAGCGAGAGCTTTCCAGACAACTGCGCCGATGAGCAGACGAAGGACGGCGCATGACCGATCCGCTGAGGCAAACCGGAAGCCGCCACTACGACTACGAGCAAGGGCTATGTGAAGCCCCAAGCGACGGCGCCGAGCGATCGAGGCCCGTCCAAGAGGCGGTGCGTAGCCCCGACTCGAACCTCGGCCGGAGCGGCGCCTCGGGCGGGTCGGAACCACCGGCTGGAGCGCGCGATGTCGCGCTACGGCTCGCGGCGAACGTTTCCGCGAAGCAACCCGCAGACCCCGGGCTGTGTGAGCGACGCTTGAGGACCAACGATCTCCTGTGCAAGGTACTTGGCGGCGCGGTTGCTTTCCGCGCGCCGGGCCCGGCGAAGATCTTCGCAGCGCCCGTGGCCAGCGAGTGCGTCCGTGCCTGGCAGTGGCTCGAAGAGCACGCCCCCGGTGGCGCGTGCGGCACCGACTAGTCACGCGGCGGCGATGCTTCACCCACCAGGAACGCCCGAACGCCCATGAGCCCTCGAGTCGATGCCCTCGAGTCGATGCCCTCATGCCCTCGAGTCGATGCCCTCGAGTCGAGCGCCGCGTGTGACGAGCCGGGCGCAGAAATATTCGCAGAAATATGCACGAGACGTCTCACGCGGAGCGCGAGCGTGAGGCGCGTCCGCTACTGGCAAGGCCTTCGCTTCCGTGTGACACTCACCCACGATGGCTTCAATGAACGTAGGTGCTCGGCGATTCTGGCTTGCCCTGAGTGCCGCCACGCTACTGGCAGCCTCAGTCCACGCGGAAGAGGCCAAAGCACCCAGCATCAGGGACCAGGGCAAAGCCTTCGTGAAAGAGCTGCGCGATCTGAGCGACAGTTGTGGAATTCGGCGCGCGCCGAAACCCAAGGCGAAGGAGCCCACCAGCTTCTCCTTGATCCTCGTCGCCGCCCCCTTCGAGCTCGCGTTCTATGCGGACGAAGGGGATCTGTTCACACCCCTCGCTTCGCAGAGCGCTTGGAACTACGGCGGAGCGAAGTTCAAGTTCCCGGACCTCTACAAGGGGCTCTCGCTACCCAAGGGCAAAGGCTGGGGCAAGCACAAGCCAACCAAGAACGCGGCGGAGTACTTCGCTCACTACCTCGAGCTGGGAGACAAAGCCGCAAAGCTCCCGCTCGAGCGCGTCCGCAAGATGGAAGTCGTACGCTATACGCTGGACGAGAACGACGATGGGAAGGTGGACCTCGCCGACCGCAAGGGACCCGAGTCGAGTGAGAGCAGCTCGAGTGACGACAACACGTTGATCCGCCACGTGTACGGGACACGGCTGAAGGATGACGGCACCACCGAATCCGTACACGACAAGCGAGTGATGGTCCGCGGAGTGCGCGTCGCGCTGGACGCCAAAGACGACTTCGAGAAGCGTCCGAAACCGCTCTTCGTCTACACGCTGAGTGAGCGCTTCGCTGAGTTCGATCTCAACGGCGACGGGGACGCAGATGACGAACTCATCTTCGGCGACAGCGACGGGGACGGCTCCCTGAGCGACAGCGAACTCGACGCGTTGTACGCCTTTGGGATGGCGAGCGAGCCAAGCTTGGTGGGCAACCTAGAGGTCGACGCACGCTTCAAGGCTCACGGCGAGGGGGATGAAGCCGTCGCCTCGCTGCTCGATCGGGTCAAGCAAGCCAACAAGGGATTCGACAACCGCTCCGCGAAGCAATTCGTTTTGAACGCGGTGGTGCGTGCCGAGCTCAACCTGTACGTCGAGTACGACGACGACGCCCGCCACGCCCGTGTGAGGCAGCACTTCGGAGGAGCGGCGGCCTTCAGAAACGCGATCATGCGCATTCGGGGCATGACAAGGTAGCAAACATCCTCAAACGCCGATCCGAAGAAGCAAACCAAACACCGGAGGAGCGGCGGCCTTCAGAAACGCGATCATGCGCATTCGGGGCATGACAAGGTAGCAAACATCCTCAAACGCCGATCCGAAGAAGCAAACCAAACAGCGGAGGAGCGGCGGCCTTCAGAACATGGTCGACCACCGGGCGCACGCCCCGCTCCCGACCATGGCCCCGGGTCCAGCGCTCCGGCGTCGAGGTGCAAACACCAGCAGAAAGGCGTCGGTGGTTCGTCGAAGGGCGTCCAGCGCCGTTACGACGTTGGAGAATCGGCGGAGCGAAAGTACGCTGACCGGGTGTCGATGGAGGGTCAGTGCCTTGATGGGCGCTTCGAGATCGAACGTGAAGTGGGTCGCGGCGGCGTCGGCGTTGTGTACCGGGCCCGGGACCTAGAGACCGGCGGAACCGTCGCGCTGAAGGTCGTGGCGGCGGAAGCCGGCATGGTGCCCGAAGAGGAAGAGCGCCTGATGCGCGAGGGCCGGGTGCTCCAAGAGCTCGATCACCCCGGCATCGTCAAGGTGATCAGCAGCGGAGTGCTGCACGACACGGGCCAGCCGTACCTGGCGATGGAGTGGCTCGAGGGCGAAGACCTTGCCGCACGGCAAGCACGCGAGCCGTTGACGTTGGGAGAGTCCGTCGAGCTGACCATGCACGTCGCGCGCGCCCTGGGCGCAGCCCACGCTGCAGGAGTCGTGCACCGCGATATCAAGCCAGGCAACATCTTCTTGCTCGCGGCCAACGGTGACGCCTCGGCCTCGCTTGGCGCTCAACCCAAGCTCGTGGACTTTGGCGTCGCGAAGAGCGATGACATGCGCGTCACCCAGGCCGGCGACATCGTGGGCACGCCAGCCTACATGTCACCGGAACAGGCCCGAGGCGACGCTACCGTAGACGCCCGAAGCGACATCTACTCGCTGGGCGCCACTCTGTTCGAACTGATCACGCGGCGGCCGCCTCACGTCGGTCCCAGCCACATCGCGACCCTTGCGCGCTTGGTCACCACCGCCGCGCCACGACTGAGTGAAATCCGTCCGGAAATACCGCCCGCGCTCGATGAGTTGGTCTACCACATGCTCGCGACCAGCCCGAGCGAGCGCCCAGAGAACGCACTGCTGCTCAGCAGGCAGCTCGAGGAGTCCCTGGCTGATGCCCATCGCGTCAGCATCCCCCCCGGCTCGACCGATCTCTCCGTGTCGCAAAGGCTCGGCTCGAGCGCGTCACGCCTCGTCACGAGTATCGTAGCGATCAACTTCAGCAAGGGCTCGAGTCGCGAGCGAGCGCTGGAGCTCCTGCGTTCCCGAGGCGCTGACGCGGTCCCCCTGGGTCAGGACGCCATCGTCGCGCACCTTGGTGCGAGGCGGGCTGTCGGCACAGAAGCCAGCGCCGCGCTGGACCTCGGCCGGCGACTCGCGCGCTCCGGTGCGCGAGTCGGTGTCGCCAGCGGGCGCGCCCGCGTCAATGTGAATCAGGACTCCGGCGCCGTGAAGCCAGTGGGAGAAGTGGTCGACCGCGCGTCATCCCTCGCCCGGGAGGCGGAGCTGGGACAGGTTCTAGCCGACGCCACGACGGCCGAGCTGGGTCGTGGCCGCTATGAGTTCCGTAGCCGAGACGACGGCTCTTCGGTGGTGGGTGAAATCCTCAAGGGCGGCCAGCGTGTGGGGGGCGCGCCGTTCGTAGGCCGCGATCGCGAACTCAACAAGATCCTCACCACGTTCGAACGAGCCCGTGAAGACCGAACTCCAGTGGTCGTCAGCGTCACGGGGCCGCCGGGAATCGGCAAGAGCCGTCTACGCAGAGAGGTGCTGGCGCGCCTCAGCGGCAACACGAGAGTCATCCTGCAGCGCAGCGACGCGTACGGACAGGGTCACGCGCTCGGCGCAGCGGCAGACGTCGTGCGTGGCATCATCGGTCTCTCGAAGGGCACCACCACGGACGAAGCCCTGTTCGCCGCCCGACACCCCGAGCTCGCCGCCATGTCCCACACGGGACAGGCCGTCCTGCGGGAGCTGGGTGCCGCCACCGCGATCGGCGCCGCCTCGGGTGCC
>JAUILJ010000177.1 GCA_030433055.1 Polyangia bacterium | reverse complement strand
GGTGCTGCAAGATCAGGATGCGGGTCTGGTTGTCCACCCGGGACAGACCGTCGCACACGCACAGCGCTGCTGGCTTGTGACAGCGATAGCACTGTGCTCGATGCTCCTCGGCAGCGCTCGGGGTGGAAGCCTCGCCGCCGTCAGCGGTTCGCTGCGGGCACTGGGGAGAGCGGGAGGTGTTCGAGTCTTCGTCCAACGTTCTGCAGGGTTGGGGGGGAGGAGCAGCGTGCTCGGATCCATACTCCGGCGTAGCCAGGCGCTTCGCTTGAGGGGATGCTCTCTAGCATGCCGAAGCTGATTGAGAAGCCGACACGGATTGAAGCCGCTGGGAACAAGCCGAAGCTGATTGACGAGTACATCGGTCGCGTCAACAGCGGCGACTCACGTCTCAGCGTCGCCCACATGCGCTCCCCTGGCGGGTGGGTCGAACCCGGGCAGCGTCCGGAGTTCGATGAGTTCACGGTGGTGCTGAAGGGCTGCCTGCGCGTCGAACACGAAGCGGGCACGACCGATGTCAACGCGGGCCAGGCGATCCACACCGCGGCGGGGGAGTGGGTGCGCTACTCCACGCCAGGTGCTGATGGCGCCGAGTACATCGCGGTGTGCACGCCCGCGTTTGCACCCGACACCGTGCACCGGGACGAATGAGCCCCGTGAGGCTCGGCCCCGCAGGTATAGGCTTGGTGGGTTGACGGCTGGGTCAGTCCCGGCTCTTGGACTGCGCGGTGAGCGTGGTATCCAGGGAGAGCTCCAAGTGCTCCCGAGCTTCCGTTGCCGCACGGACTGACCAGGTGTGAATCTCGATGCAGTAGAGCCGGTTCTCCACGTCATCTTCGATCAGCTCGACGGGAGAGCCGGGCACGCGATACGGGGAGAGCAACGCGACGCGCCGCGCGAGCTCCAGTTGTTCACGCCGCTGCGGGGAGGGCGCGGGGATGCGGACGCGCACCGGCTCGCTGTTCTTCGCGTGCTCGACCGTGAGCACCTCCTCCATCAACAGGCGATTCGGTACGAAGAGGGTCGCGCCATCACCCCGACGCAGGTGCAGCTGAGCTAGCCCAACCTCACGCACGGTGCCGCTGTGATTCGCGATGTGGATGCGATCGCCATGGCGCAGCCGCCGCCGTAGCAACAGGCTGAGGCCGACGAGCACGCTGGGTAGTTGCCGGGCGTAGGCAGCCGCCAGCAGCAAGATGGCGGCGAGCAAGGTGAACGTCAGCAGGATGGGCGCGACGCTCGCGATGCGGCGCAGGACGATCAGCACCACCAGCACGACCAGCGCCACCCTCACGCCGGTGGCGGTCGTCTCAAGCCGGCGTGTGCTGTCGAGGCCGAGGCGCCACACGACGTGCACCACCCGGCGGATCCCTCGCAGCATGAGCCATACCAGCGCCAGGCCGACGCCACTGAAGATCAGGCTACGCAGCCCGAGCAAGCCGCGCAGCTCAGCGACCTCGCGCACGACGGCATCCCCGAACTCGACGCTCGCGCCGTCGTTGCCGCTCCCCCCGGAGCAGCCGAAGAGCAGGACGCTGAGAGCGACCACAGCCAACCATACCGATAGCGAGCGCGCGCGCTGACTCATGCCCGTGCCCCCAGTTGCTCGAGTGCCTGCATGATCGCGGGGCGTACCGCTTGAGGAATACCGAGGGGTGAGCTCGGGTGGCTCAGCGGCTCCAGCAGCCCCGCTGCGGTTAGGTAGTGTACGTGTCGCGCCATTTCCGCGCGGGTAAGCGTGAGTGACCGCGCCAGCTCGGCCTCGTCCTGAGGCCCGAAGCGCATGACCTGCACGAGCGTCGCGATCTCCGTCGGCTCCATGCGCTGGATGAAGGGCAGACCGAGACTCAAGCCGAGATCGATCGACGGCTTCACGCTACCGCTGGGGGTCACCTCACAGCCGTGGGCCCAGAGGGCCACCGCTCGTCCGATGTTCCCGCCGCTGGCGCGGGCCAGCATGCTGAAGAACACTTCTTGTTCGTTGGTGCGCTGCACGCGCGCGATCCAGCGCGTGGCGAAGCTCGTGGGGTACGCGACCTCCCGGCCGCTCAACGCATGTCGGCGCAAGACCGCTTCGTCCAGCTCCTTGCCCCCGAGCGGCTTGAGCACGATCACCCGCCGCACGACCTGGGGGATTGGCACCAGCTCCTGGAGCACTGTCAGCGCGCCACGTTCGATTGACATCACCCAGTTGGTGTGGGCCCGCGTACGCACCACGAAGTCCAGGAAGCGATCCAGCTGCCTCAGCCCCTCGGCGTCGGCCTTGAACCACTGCTCGAGGTCGTCGATCAGCACCGTGGTTCGCTCGCGGGCCAGAGCAGCACCGAGCGGACCCATGGTCGGTTTGACTCCGAGCTCGATGGCCAGCGCGCCAAAGATCCCGACCGCCCGGCGCCACTCCAGGGGTTCGGGGCGAATGATGCGGGGCGCGTGGAGCTCCAACTCCATCAGGTTCAAGAGCGACGTGCGGCCGGCGCCGTGTTCTCCCACCAGGAGCAGATTTCCAGGTGCTCCGTCGAGCCACTCTCCCTCTTGGCGCAGCGCTTCCTGTAGTTCCTCGCGGTAAGCCGTGAAGAGCCGATGCTCGGTCGTCGGAGCTGACGAAAACAGGCGCTGGTATTCATGGGGCAAGTGCTCCGCAGGCTTCCAGCGTGCCGCGTAATCCTTGATGGCCGCGGCGTCGAAATTTTCGTCTTGGTAGCGCGCTCGAACGTCGCGCCCGAGCTGGCTGCCCAGCGCCTCGCGGTAGATCTTGAGTGCGTGGTCCCGCCACTCGACCAGCTTGCGACGGGCGGGAGCCACCAGCTGCTGGAGGCGATCGAGCAGCAACTTGCCCGCCTGGGAGTCCGCGCTCGCCGCGGTCATCCCCGAGCGCTCGAGCAAGCGGTTGAAGCTCTTCTCAGCGAGTGCCTCCAGGCCGTCCCGGGCGGACGTGATGTCGCGTTCGAGCGCCTTGCGTTGTCCCTCCAGGCGGCTGAGGGCGCGGTCCAGCTGCTCCAGCGTTGCGTGCTGGCTCTCGGCTTCATCCGTCTCGAGCACTGCGAGGGCGATATCCCGCGCCTCGCGTAGGCGCGCGGCGGTGTCCACCACGGTGGCCGCGACCTCCCTCAAGTTTGCATCGGAGCTAGGGAGCAGATCCTGAAGTAGGGTGGTGCGCGTTTCACGCTGGAGTGCGAAGCGCCGGCCGCGGGAGTCCGCTGGTGAGTAGGGGCGGTTCGGATCGAACTTCGTACGTGGGATCTCGAGTTCGGTTGGGAGCTTATCGATTTCCGCACGGAGTTCTAGGGCGACGGTGTGCATCGAGGCTGATGAGCGGAAGCGCGCCGCGCACGCCTCCAGCTCTGCCTGCTCGTCATCGTCGAATGCCTCGCGAGCCGCGACCGCCAGCTTCTGTCGCTCTCCGTCATCGAAGTCAACTTCCTCGGTGCGGCGGCGCACGTCGCTGAGACGGCGCTCGACCGCCGCCAGGACCTGCTCCACGCCGCCGAGCGACACCGTTGCGGGGTCGATGACCGAGTCCTGGAGCGACGTCTCGTAGACTCGACGTAGGTGCTGTACGCGTCGCGCGAGCTCGACCTCCGCTTCGCACAGCTTGGCGAGACGACCCCAGTCAGCGGGATCCCGCTCGAGGGTGCGCAGTGCTTCCTTCACCGGGCCATCGACGGCGGACACCCGAATCTTGGCGGCGGGAAGCTCTGGGCCTCCCGCCTTGCGCAGCATGTCAGCCAGCTGCTCCACACCCTCTACCAGGGCCGAGTGGAGCTCTGAATCGAAGCTCTGGCGCGCCATCTGGATACGCAGCTCGATCTCTCGCTGGGCGCCGTCGGTGTCCTGTTTGTCGGAGGAGACGGCTTCGATCTCGGCCAGGATCCCCAGCTCGCAACGAGACCAAGCGGCCAGCTGCTCCGCGACGAACGTGCCGAGGCGCGCCTCGAGCGCCACACGGGCGGCGGCCTGGAGCGGGACCCGCCGCGAGTTGCTGGCCAGGCGCAGCTTGACCGCGATGCGCTTGCGCAAGCGCCGTAGTTTGAGTGGAAGCGGATCCGTGCTCTTCAGCTGCATGTGCTGGCGCGAGAGCGCGGCGTCCAGCATCTCCGGAAGCTCTCGCAGCGCGTTGCGGAAATCCGCGAACAGCTCGCTCAGCAGCTCGGCTTTTCTATCCGCGGGGAACAGCGATTCTTCGTCTTGGGGCTCGTGATCTTGATCCGCCAGCCGCGCCTTCGCTCGTTCGAGCTGGGTCTCGGCCCACTCGGCGAGCGTGGACTCGCGAAATTGCCTGCCGAGGGTTTCGAGCTGCGAGTACAGGTGGGTGGCTGGGATCGCGAGCGCTTCCGCTCCGATCGCGTTGAGCGCCTCACGCAGGCGCTCGCGGGCCTCGCCAGCTGGTAGCAGGGCTGTCTCCGCCAGTGGCCCGGTGCTGGGCGCTTCCGGCGCTTCCCCTGGGGTCGCGCCCACTTCTCCCGCGGCCTTGAGGGCGCGCTTCAGGGTGATCGGACCCACGAGCAGGTTGACCGCGACGACCGCCATACCGGTGCCACGAACGCTGGTCGCGATCTCGGGCAACGCGCTCGCGGCGACCCCGACGAGCCCCAGGGTCACCCCCGCCTGCGGCAGGTAGGCGAGCCAGGCCTGACTGCGCACCACATCCCCCTCGCCGCCGACCGCCCCGCCGAGCCTCGAAGCGATGACGAACGTCACCGCGCGTGCTGCGCACAAGGCGAGCGCGAGTGGGAAGACGGTGTACGTCACCACCAGATCGATGCGCGCCCCCGCGATGGTGAAGAAGACGATGAACACTGGGAGCGCCACCATCTCCACGGCTTCGAGCAGGTCATGCTCGTAGCGGGAAAAGTTGCGCACCACGAAGCCGGCAGCGATGAACACCAGCAACAGGTCGAGGTGGAACTGCTTGAGCACCTCGGCGACCACCACGATCATGCCGGCGACGAACAGCAGCATCTCGGCTCGGATGAACCGGATGTACAGGATGAGCAGCAGCCCGAGCACGGCGCCGATCCCGAGCTCCTCTGCAATGTGCAGCAGCACGTTGGAGTCGCTCGCAGCTTCCGGCGACAGCAGCCCCTTGGCGACTCCAATCGCTACAGCCAGGGACACCACGACCACCAGGTCCTTCAGCACCGCGGCGCCGAGCACGATGTCGGACAGTCGCCCCTTGGCGCGGTTCTCGTTGATGATCGCCAAGGCGATGGCCGGAGAGGTGCCGATGGAGAGGGTGCCCATGATCAGGGCCAGGGCGATCAGCGGCTTGCCGCTGTCGATCTGCAGAACGCCGAGCCAGCGCTGCGCGGCGTATAGCGTGCCGCCTACCAGCACGACGCCAAGCAGGATCTTGACCACGATGGTCGCCGCGAGGGTCTTCCAGATCTTGCCGATCTGTCGCGCGTCGAGCTCCAGGCCGGCACCCAGGGCGATCAGGCCCAGGGCCAGGTTGTTGAACATCGTCATGTCCTCGACGACGCGCGTCGAGAGGATGTTCGAGACGTAGGGCCCCAACACGGCGCCGCCGAGGATGTAGCCAGTTACCCGCGGAAATGACATCGCAGAGCCGATCTCTGCGATGGTGAAGGCGGCGAGCACCACGAAGCCGATGGCCGCGAGCGTCAGCGGATCGCTGGCGCCAGGAGGATCCGCCTTGAGCGCCTTCAGGCCGAGCATCAGCCCGAGCAAGACGAAGAGCACGAGCGCCCGCCTCATACTGCGTCCTCCTCACCCGCCTCGGGCGATGCGGGCTCCTCCGGGCTCTCCTCGCTGGCGTCACCCTCCGCGCCAAGCGGCGGGGGAGCGCTGCTCGGAGCGAGCCCGACCACCAACTCGCCCGCATCGGTGAGCAAGGCGGTGAGTGCTCGCCGGCTGAATAGGTCGCTGACCAGGGTGCCGATCAGCACCGTGTTGAGTACGACCGCTGCCCACTCCGGGAACCGCTGCGCGAGGTTGAGCGCGATGGCCACCGCCAGGCTGCCATGGCTGATCAAGCCATTGCCGAGCCGCAGCGTCTCGAGCTTCGGCTCCAGCACGCTGCGAGCGGCGATGCGCGTGAAGACTCGTCGGAGCAGCCAGCGCCCAACCACGTAGGTGATGGGCAAGAGCCACAAGGCACCCGAGACTGGCTGCCACAGGGCGCCGGCGAAGATCAGCACCAGCACGAACAGCGGGTGCTGCAGGCGGTCGAGCTGATCGCGTACGCCGTCCGCGTGGTCGGAGGTGTTCGCCACCACGACACCCGCGAGCAAGTTGACGAACAGCGGCGAGATCCCCAGCGCCGAGCCCACCCCCGACGCGAAGATCACCAGGCCCACCGCGGCGAGGAAGATCCGACTGGGCTCGTTCTCGCGCCCGATGAACAGCGTGAAGAGCAGGCCACAGATGATGCCGAGGCAACCGGCGGCGACGCTCCACTCGACCACCGTCATCGAGAAGCGGTTGGCCTGGCTGGTGGCGCGCGTCGCCGCGAGCACCAACCCCAGCACCACGATCCCGGTGATCTGACTGGCGCGGGCGCAGGCCTGCAGGAAGTCTCCCACGCGGCCCGGGCGGTTGCCGCGCAACGTGCGCACCGCCTGAACCGAGCTGACCACGGCGCACGCTGCGAGGCCCAGTGCGAGCCACAGGCTATTGGACTCGACATGGACAGCGAGCGCCTTGCCGCTGTAGCGCAGCACGCTCTTGTCGATGATGAAGTCGCTGTCGCTCGCGACCAGCGGCACCAGCCAGTCGAGCACTGGGAGTATCAGCAGAGTAAAGCCGATGAGCACGGCGATGGAGGCGAAGAACGCCGCGGGCCCGAAGCCCTTTGAACGCAGCGTTTTATCCGCGCGGATACCCAGGACGAAGCCCAGCAGGCCCAAGAGCAAGCTGAAGAACGGCTGCAGGTGGGTGAGGGCTTCTCGCGTCAACAGCGACCAGCCGAGCGCAGGTCCGATGGCTACGCCAACCAGCATGTACTCGACCGCCGATAGCGTGGCGAAGCGCGAGGTAAAGCGCTGCAGCAGGTGCCCCACGACGAAGGAGAACACCACGATCAGCACCAAGAGGACCGCCAAGCTCACGGCTTCTCCTCCGGTGCCTTCCACTTGCCGTCTCGCCAGCCCAGCCAGGCGAGCGCCGCCGTGCGTGCGACATAGGCGTCCCGCTTGCCCAGCACGGCGATCCCGATCTGCTCCTCTTTGGGAACCTGCTTGACGCCCCAGGTCGCTGCGATCCGTGCGGAACGAGTCAGGGCCAGGCGGTCGTACACGCGTCGAGCGAGTGCGAGCTCCACGATCAGCTCACCGCGTCCGGTGATCGCGACCGCGCCGTGGGGCCCGACGAAGATCCCCGCGCCGTACACCGGGACGTCGCCGATCCGACCCGGCAGCGCCAGGGGCGGACCCCCCGAGCTGGCGGCGACTGCGAAGCGGTTGTTCGCGTCGCGAATCAAGAGTGCGACCGTGTCCGACGGAGCTGGCGCGGCGCTGGGAGACGGCGCGGCGCTGGGTTTGGGCGCTGGCGGCTTGGGCGCTGGCGGCTTGGGCGCTGGCGGTTTTGGGGTCGGGCGCGCACTAGCCGGGGGCGCGGCCGACGGAAGTGGCGCGCCTGCGGAGGGCGCGCTCGAGCCGGGGGGCCCAGCGGAGCCCGAGGGCGCTGGAGCGGCGTCTCCCGCGTCTAGCGATGTGGCGTCGGCCCCGGCGTCTCCGCTGCCGGCGTCGCTGCCACCGGCGTCGCCTTGGACGACGCCGCCGTCATGGACCGTCGGGTCGACGTAGGTTGCCCAGGGCAGCTTGTGCCATGGGGCCCCGGCGTCTGTCAGCGCCTCGAGTAGTGCCGCGCGGTAACTGGCGCGCTGAGCGTCCTGAGCGGCTGGCTCAGTCGTGATGCCGACTCGAGCAGCGAAGTCTCGCGCCCAGAAGCCTGCCAGCACTGGCGTCGGGCTACCCAGGAGCTTTTCGGCGACCAGCACCGGATTCTTTACGCCTTCCACGGCGGCCACTGCCGCGAAGTGGCTCGTGCCGTCCTCATCGAGGACCATGACCGCGGCGTCGCTCTCTGCTGTGCGCCCGTCAATCCGCAGGTTCGTGCCGGTGCCTGCGTTGAGCGTTGGGTCGTCTTCGAGCACCACGACGCCAGCCACCGCCGCGGATCCAGCTTGCTCCTCGCTAGACAGGGCTGCCAGTGCCGCGCGGATAGCGTCGTGGAGGCTGTCGTCGGCTTCGGCGCCGGTGCCGAGGCCAGCGAAGGCGAGTGCCTCGGAGCCTTCGGGCGGCGGCTCCGCGTCCGGGATCTCGGCTGCGGCCTCGGTCGCGGCATCGACCACAGCGACGGCGGAAGCCGCCGGCGCGCTGGAGGGGGCAACGCTCGCGCTCGCGCTGGGAGCTGGCGGCACGTCGTCACGAATCCTGCAGCCCACACAGAACAGCAGCAGAGCGCTGACGACACACCAGCGACCAAGCGTGATCCGCCCGGAGGGCTGTAGACGAGCCTCCGGGTAGATCCCTAGCAAACGGTCGGCGTGAGTCATGAGACGAGACCAAGCACCGGCAGTGGAGGCCTTTCATAGATCTATCACGAAGCACCCTGGATTCGCGTAGGAACCGCGCCGCCGGTGGTCGCCGCACCGCTGATGTGGCTATTCGCAGCAACGCGTGTCGCGGTCTTCACGGAGTCAGCCCAGTTCACGTGCGCAAGGTCGCTCAAGTTCACCCGCCAGCGCTTCAATGAACTGCTTCAATATCTGGCTGCGGTGCGCGGCTTCTGCGCGGCCGATCGGTGTCAACAGCGTGCATGAGAGGCCCAACAACTTAGTGAAGAAGTGATCCACGCTGAAGCGCGTGTCTTCGAGCTGACGGTCGCTGGCAAAGGGGTCCTCAGGGTGGAAGTAGCGGGCGCCCATGCGTGGTCCAGTGCCAAAACAGCGCATGATGCCGATGGCGCCAACCGCCTCGAGCCGATCGGCGTCTTGCAGCGCCCGCCCTAGCGGAGCTCGTGGGGTTGCGCCTCGACTGAAGCTGTGGTCCCGAATCGCCTCGCAGATGTCTCCGAGCGCCGTAGGGCTCAGCCTCACCCCCAAATCCCGCGCGGAAAGATCTGTCAACAGACGGCGGGCCTCGTCAGCGCACAGTTCACTCGCTCGGGCGCGATCTGGTGAGTTCTTCGGCACGTTCACGATGTCGTGGAGCAAGGCGGCGGCGATGGCGCTTCGAGGATCGAGCTCCGGATCGCAACGTAGCGTCCACACCGCGACTCGCAGCAGGTGGTCGATGTCATGGGCGGCGTCGCCGTCAGCGCGCGCTTCGACCTCGGCTCTGACCGCCCGCAAGAGCTCGTCGTTCGCGATCGAATCTTCGACTTTGCCTCGGTCCCAGCGCTGCATGCACGCCGTCGTAGGCAAAGGTTGGGGTTCGTTCAAGCGCCTCAGCGCACGATGAACAGCGTGGCTGGGTCCTGCGACGGCCGCCAGCGCACCCCGTGCCAGCCTTCGGGGATCTCTGGCTCGGTGAAATGGAACAACCAGCGGCCATCTCGCGGCGAGACGTTGACGCAACCGGCGCTCATGCGCTCTCCCCAGTTGTCGTGCCAGTAGGCCCCGTGTAGCGCGTGAGGCCCGCTGAAATTCTGGGTCCAGGGGACGTCGGAGTGAATGAACTCCTGGGGCGCAGCCATCGTCGCCGTGGCGAATTTGCCCGTGATCTTGAAGCTGCCCGTGGGGGTGGCTGCGGTGTCTATCGGGGGGATCCCAGGCGCCGGAGTGCCACCTCTCCCCGGGGAAATCATCGTGACGTACACGATGCGCGTGCCCTCGTAGGCGATGAGCCAGCCCTTCCAGACGTTGGCCTCCATCCAGGTCGCGCGACCCTTGGGCGCTTCGCCCGTGGCGTCAGGCTTGCCGATAGCGGCGCCCCAGGGTGTTTCCTCACGAAATTCTGGGACTACGGCTTCCTTCTTCTTGACCCAGATCCCGGGCTCAGCGGTCTCCAGATAGCTGGTGCCGTCAGCCTCGGCGCTCTTGCCCGTGAGCTTCACCCAGGAGAGGCGCTTGAACGTCTCGGGTTGCTCGACGAAGCCCTCCGGCCCCTGCTTGTACTTTGGGCGATCTTCCCCGCGGAAAAATGCGATGCGCAGCTTGCCGTCGGCGTCGAGCTGGATGTCGGTGCCGACCTCCAGGCCTTTGAACGTGACCTTGGGGTAGGGGGCGACGCGCGTCTTCGGCGCCCACATGAAGTCCGCGGTCAGCAGGAAGGGCGTCCCCTCGTGGTTCACCTCGCTGGACCAGGCGACGGTGGAGAGGGGAAGCAGGCGCTTGCGCGGCTCGTTGAGCGTCGATGGGTAGCTGCCGAGGTCGAACGGTTTGCGTGTGGGAATACTGAAGTCGACGTCTTTGAGCTTCTCGTCGATTTCGGCGGCCTTCTCCGGATCCTCGAGCGCCTTTTTTACCGCGACCTCGTGGTCGGGGAGATCCCACTCGCGGCCCCGTTGCTCGGCGCGAGTCGGGAGTTGCTTGTACTTCTGCAAGCCACGACTCTCGCCGTACTGGTGCGGCCAGGGGCTGTCCAGGCGCGGGGCGTAGGGCAGAGTGCGCAGCAACTCGGGGTCCTTGGGATCGAGGGTTGCGTCCTTGCCGTCGACACACACGTAACCGAACGGCTCGATGGCGTACCAGAGGCTGTTGTTCTCAGGGCCTGGACACCCGGGACCGACCACGGGCTCCGTCGACCTGAGCTTGGCATTGCCTCCGAGCCACAAGTAGCCGACCCAGCCATCGGGGTTGGGCTGAGGTCGCACCCAGACGAAGCGCGTCTTGGGGTAGACGCGGTGACCGTCGGTCGGCAGTGCGGGGCGAGGTGTCTTCGCCGGATCGACGTCCGTGTTCGATGCGGGCTTCAGAGGCGCTGCTTCGGCTGGCGTGCCGCCAGCGCCGTTGTCACCAGCATGCGGGTCGACGGCAGCCGAGGCGCTGGCAGCGGGCGCTTCCGCGAACGCCGAGAGCGTTGTGTTCCCCGAGACGAAGGGATCTACGCTGCTGATGGACGCCGCGAGGTTGCGCTTGCGGTTCTCCGACAGAACTGGATCGGAGATCACCCGCTCGACCACGTCCGCCATGGTCAAAGGCGCGCTGGCGGATGAGACATCCTCGAACAGATCGCTTTGCACGGCGTTCATCGCAGATCTCCTTGAGTGTACATCAGGGATAACAGAAGGACATCAGTTGTCATAGAGTGAAAATCAGGAAAACGTACTGTTATACACTCCCGTGTTAAGTAATAGTGCGTTTTCCTGATCGT
>JAUILJ010000176.1 GCA_030433055.1 Polyangia bacterium | reverse complement strand
CCAGCAGGTGATCTTGGTGGGAGACGTGCTCTACGAGGCCGCGCTGGCGGCCCGCGTGATGCCTTGGCTGAGGGCTCAGGTTGCACGAGGCGTGCGTGTGCTCGTTGGCGACCCCGGGCGCGGACACGCGCCGCTCTCCGCCGTTCGAGAACAGAGCTGCGTGCTAGCACCGACGGACACCGGGCTCGACGGGAGCATCCTCAGGCCGCTCTGCGTGGTCGAGTTGGAGGTCGAATAGTAGCCGCGTGGAAATGCCAGTCATGGCTGCAGCTCACGCTACTTGGCTTCGCTGACGTGCACCTGCTCGAGGCGCCGAGATTCGTCGATCAGGCGCTCGAAGATGCGGCGCACGGTCTCCCGTGTCAGCGGCGAGCGACAGGCGGAGCACAGCTTGTCCAGGACATCCCGCTCCCGCGCCGGATCATAGACTCGAATCCCTCGCGCGCGCTTGTAGTCGCCCACCTTCAGCACGACTTCCACCCGCTGTGCCACCAGCTCCAGGATCTCCCGATCCAGGCTGTCGATGGCGTCTCGCAGCGCTGCTAACTCTGGGTCCACAGAAGCGTACTGTACACTCACTTCACCTCGGTCGGGCAGCCTGAGACGATCTGGACCTGATCGACCTTGGCGCTCTGCAGCTCGATGCAGCGCGACCCGACCAGCTCGATGTGAGTGTCGTCGACCCAGCGCCAGCCGTCGGTGGCGTCGCTGGGGACCAGCGTTTGATCGAAGTACACGTTGACCTTGTTGGGCTCCGGGGGCTTTGCATCGAGCTCGATGGTGCAGCTGATGGCGACCGCGAGTCCGATCTCGACCAGGGCGTCGCTGAGCGCATTCGGAGAATCCGCCGGGTAGTAGCGAGGATTCGCCGGTCGTGAGCGACCCCCCGCGACCGCGAGCTGATTGAGGGTGTCTTGATAGGGTTCGCTCCCCAACATCCCAATCACGAACGTGTCGACGCCGTTCGCGCGGAGCTTCGCGACCTGGGCCACGCTCGGATCGCGGTCGAGGCAGTTGAGCTGGGCGCCGAGAGCAAAGTCTGGGTCGCAGCAGTTCAGCTGTTCGTTGCACTCGAAGTCGCCGACGGTGGCTCCCTCGATGTTGAGCTGGCAGTCCTCGCCGCCGCACGACTGCTTTGGATTGCAGTTGGGTCCACCGTCGGTTGCCAGGATCACGTAGGTGCGCCGGTCCTCGCCGATCAACGACGAGCTCAAGACCTCCAGCGTCGTGGAGACCGGGGTGCCACCTCGCACGGGCGCGTCGTCGAGCTCGTTCAGCAGTCCGCGCAGGGTGGCGCTGAGGCCTCCAGTCGCAGGTGCCGGCTCCCCAGCACGGAGCCCATACACTTCGGCCCCGGCGGCGCAGTCGCCGATGATTGGGTTGGGAAACACCGCAGCTCCGTAGCGGACGTGAGGACCAACCAGGCTCAAGACGTCTCGGATGGCGTCATGGGTTGCTTCCGCGAGGGTACGCCCTGCGACCTTCTGGTTCATGCTCCCGGAGTGGTCGACGACGAAATACAGGTTCGGTCGGTCGTCCACGATGGGGATCAGCTCGTTACCGCACAGCCCGGAGGCATCCAGAGGAGGTGGTTCGTCTCCTCCGCTCTCGATGAAGCCCGCGTCGTTGACCGGCTTGGTGGTCGCGGCCGGGGGCGGGGCTCGCTCCTCCTGGCTGCAGCCCACCGGGACGATGACTCCGACTGTCAGCACGGTTAGGAGCGTCACGATCCGTTGGGTCCGTTGACGACGTACTCCTGCTGGCGCTGAGCGAGCCCACTTCACGACACAAGCAGCCTACTTCGCGCCGAGATGCGCGGCAAACGCTGGTCCAGCGTGCATCCGGGGGTATCGTCCTCGGGTTGACCGAACCGAGCGCAGACCCAGAGCGTGAGCAGAGCACGGCCGCACCCGGCAGCGACCGCAGTCGACCGTCCAGCGGGCGGCGCCCGGAGCGGTTGCTCGCGTGGGCGTACTGGCTCGGCGCGGTCGTCTGCTTGGTGTTCCTCGCGGGGCTGATGGATTCGCGCTTGATTCCGCCGCTCTCGTCTGGCCCGAGCGTTCCCTCCCCCCCAACCCCCGCGGAAGAGCGTGATGGGCGGCTGCTGGTGGAGGCGGTGGATGGCCGCGGCTGTACCGCGCTGGAAGCTGAGGCCGGGGTCGACGCAGGGCCTCCGGACTGTAGCGCTGCGCCTCCCGTGGCCGGCGCCAGTGTTCGGCTGTTCTTGCGCCTCGGGGATCGCTACTACGCGTCGGGACAGGGCACTACCGACGAAGGGGGCAGGCTCTCCCTCGAAGCAATCCCCCGGGGTGTCACCTGGGTGTTGGTCAGCGCCGAGGGATTTGCGCGCAGTAGCGCGCAGCTCGTGGTGGAAGGCCTGGAGGCGCCCGATGACGTGCGCCGCGCGCGGGTCGTGCTCGAACCCGCGCAAGAGCTGAAGGTGCGCGTACAGGACGAAGCCGGGAAGCCGTTGCCCGACGCGACGGTGCTCGCGAGCGGCGGCGATCCGCTGCCTCACGGTGCGCTCACCGGTCCAGGTGGGCGAGCGCACTTCAAGCGCTTGGGCCGGGCGCCCTGGACCGTGAAAGCTTCTGCACGAGGCTACGAATCGCAGACTCAATCGGGGGTGACGGCGGATGTGACATTGACCCTGCGGCGCCTCGCGAGCCTGAGCGTGAAGGTGATCGACGTGGGGGGCGGGCCGGCTTCGGCTGCCGATCTCCTGATCTCGGGCTCCGGTCTGTGGCCCGCGAGGCGCGCTCGAACGGACGCCATGGGGATCACACGGATCGGCGGGCTGCTCTCCGGATCCTATGATATCCGTGCGGAGAAGGGCAGCGCGGTGAGCCACACCTTGATTGGCCACCAGGTCACCAAGGGTGAGCACTCCGAGGTCACCCTGCACTTGCTGGCTGGGCGCATGGTGCAGGTGGTGGTCAGCGGAGGTAGCGAAGAACAGAGCGAGCTCGTTCAGGGCGCGGACGTGGTGCTTACCGAGTTTGGCTTGTCGTCTTTTCCGTTGCAGGGAACTACCGGCAGTGATGGTTCGGTGACGCTCGGGCCCATCGCACCGGGACCCGCGAGCGTGTCGGCGCGAGCGACGGGGTACGTGGCGCGAGGTGGCGTACCCGTACCGGAGCAGCTGGACGGTCCGGTGAAGGTCGTCTTGCTCAAGGGCGCGACCTTGATTGGCCTGGTGAAGGACACCAACGACAACCCGGTGGATGGCGCGTCCATCGAGATCATCGGGACGGACATCGACGGGATGCCCGTCGCGGAGACGCCTCAGCTCACCGCGTTTCGAGACGCGCACTTCGCCTGGGCGCTCGCGGGGCCCAGTCCGCTCATCCCGGCGGGCGAGCTTGGCGTGATGCCAGGACCGATCCCGCCGATTCCCAAGGACTGGCCGTCTGGTTCCATGGGGATGCAGATGCCGGTCTTCGACCAGGGGCGCGAGTCTGACTATGTGCCGTGGGTCACCGGGCTGGATGGCCGCTTCAAGGCGCATCCCGTGACCCCCGGGCGCGTGCGCGCCCTCGTGCGCCATCCGGCCTACGTGGAAGGCATCAGCGAGGTGGTGACGTTGGGCCCCGGGGGTGAGGCAGAGGTCGAGGTGGTGCTCAAGGCCGGCGGCACCTTGGAGGGGAAGCTGGTGGACAAAGGGGGCTTTGGCGTGGCCGGCGCGCGGATCGACATCATGGCTCTCGAGGGTACCCTGGAGCGCACCACCGTCACGGCGAGTGATGGCAGCTTCGCGTTCGCCGCGGTGCCGGAGCGGGTGTTGCTCAACGTGTATCGTCCAGAGGACTTCGAACGCGTCGTCATCAAGAAGGTGATCGAGGTCCCAGAAGGGGAGAAGAAGGAGATCGAGATCACCCTGCCCGAGGAGCGGGAGCCCGTGCTGATACGCATCGAAGCGGGCAGAGGCGATCCCGTCGTGATGGCTCAGGTCAGCGTACTGAGCCTGGACCCCGAAGAGCCCCTGCGCGCGACGTTCTTCAGCGATGAGCGCGGTGAGGTCAAGGTGGACGACGCTCGAGGCTTGCCGCTCGAGGTGGTGGTTAGCGCGCCGGGTTTTGCGCGGGCACAGGTCCAACTGAAAGAGGCACCGGAAGAATACGCGCTGACACTCGAGACCGCTGTGAGCGTCGAAGGCCAAGTGACGGCGGTGCGCGGTAGACAGTTCGTCGCCGGAGCCAACGTGCTGTTGATCAGTGGCGGCGAACAGAAAGGTGCGCTCACCGACTCCGATGGGAAATTCCGCATAGATAACGTGACACCGGGCCCCGGGCGGCTGGTGGTCAGTCATCCGGAGTTTGCGCGGGTCGAGCGCAGCGTGCGCATCGAGCGCACGGATCGGGAAGACAGGCCCTTCGAGCTAGCCGCAGTGGATCTCAGCGCACCTGGAGACGTCGAAGGGGAGGTCGTCGACTCCGAGGGAGCACCCGTGGCAGGGGCTCGAGTAGCCGTGGACGTTGCCCCGGCGTTCTTGCCGGTCGGCGCGCTGCCGCCGGGCGTTGCCGTGACGGACTCCAAGGGGCACTTCACGCTGCGCGGCTTGAGCGCTGGGCCCGTGCTGCTCGAGGCGTACTCTGCCGATGTGGGGCGCGGCCAGGTGAAAGCCGAGGTGAGCGAAGGGGATACGAGCCGCGGCGTGCGGATCGTGCTGAACCTGCCGGTCAGCGATACGGAGCCTGCGGCCGGCGGCTCGGTGGCCGTGACGCTTGGAGAGAACGACACCGACGAGGGTGTAGTCGTCGTGTTGGTGCACGTCGCCCCAGGCAGCGAGGCAGAGCGCGCTGGGTTGTTGCCCGGCGATCTGGTGCTGGCGGTGGACGGAACGGACGTCGCAGGGATGGTGGACGCTCGGCGCCGGATGAGTGGTCCGGTGCGTGGTGACGTCGTCCTGGAGCTCGAGCGTAACGGCGCGCCGCTCACACTCCGGGTGCGGCGTGAGCGGGTGCGACGCTAGCGCCGAGGCCACGCGTGTGCGGGCCGGGGCGCGGCGCTGAACACCGCGGGAATCGACTTGGGTCAGGTCGCCGGTGAGCAGGAACTCACAGGCAGAGCATGCTGCGCACGTACGCCCGGTAGTTCTCGTTCGCGTCGTACTCCGCCCAGGCCACGAAGTTGCCGTTGCCTGGATCGCTAGTCAGCGAATACGTGCGTCGAACCGTCATGTCAGCGGCCGGTTTGTAGGTGAGGTCTGCCCAAGTCAAGATCGCCCCGTCCGGCTTCATGATGTTGAATAGGATCTCGTTGGACAGATTGATGGTGGAGAAGACCACGGTGTTCGGACCCTGAGACAATAAGCTCGTGGGCCCGATCTCGTCGGTGCTCGTGATCATGCGGCGCTCCACCACGGTGCTTGGGAGCTGACCACCCACGAAGATGTCGTTGATCTTCGATGGTGGGACCTGCCCCGTGAAGAGCTTGCCGGGGAGCAGGTTCGGCGGGGGATTCGTCGTGATGCCCATGACGAAGAACCCCTGACTGTTTCCCGTGATGGTGGCCAGCGCGGTGGGGCGCAGGGCGGGGTCCTCGAACCCCACCTTCTGGGTCGTCCCCAGCTGCGCTGCCGTGGCTCCCGCCCAGCCTTCCCCCTGCTCGTTCATGCCCACGTGGAGGCCGCCCGAGTAGGCGTACGCGGCCAGCTGAAGCTGTTCTCCGGGAGTCCCCGAGATGAACTCGAAGGGCGGCGCTCCCGCAATCAGCTTGGTCACGTTGGGGGCCGCCTGGCACTCGAGCATCCAGTGTAGCCCGCCGTTGTACGAGGGCAGGAACGTGCTGACCTTGTTCTCGCACTCCGTCGGGATGGGGACGGACACCGGGGTGGGGTTCAGCGGCTGCTGCAGGTCTTTGCCCTGAAGGGGGAATGCCAGCTCCATCATGCTGCCTTGCGGGCTGCGTGACAGAACCCTCAGGGAGTTTGCGTCGCAGCTCAAGCCCTCCACGGAGCCCCCGTTGATTGGAAAATGATAGCTCGCGTCGATCGGGTTCCCATCGTTGCCGAAGCGCACGCGAAATATCTCGATCGCGTCTTGTGCCTCTCTGGCCAGGTAGGCCTCCTGCCCGCAACGCGTGACTGCGATGCGCGGTTCATGGTCCAACGGCGGGAAGGTCGTGTCCGTGGTGAGCTCCGTCACCGGACCCTTCACGCAGGTCAGCATGGTCCCACCCGTGCCCGCGCTGCCACCGGCCCCACCCGCGGCTCCGCCGCTACCGCCCATCGCACCGACCCCAGCGGAGCCCCCGTTGCCGGCGTTCCCCGCGCTGCCCGCGTCGCCGGCGGATCCGCCCATTCCGCCGTCAGCACCGCTGCCTGAGCCCGAGCTCCCCGCGGCGCCGCCCTCGGCGCCTTGCCCTGCGGAACCGCCATTGGCGACGTTCGTGTCGCGTTCCTTGGCGGTGCACGCGACGAGAAGGCCTAAACAACACACCGGAATCAAGAGTTGGCTGCGCATAAGAGTCTCCATGAGCCTGGAGCGGGAGTGGGACGGTGCCCGCCCTCACCAAGGGCTAGCCTCCAGTTTGGCACGAAAATCCCTGCGGGGGCGAGACTCGAAGTCCAGGGGGATGATCAGACAAAAAGCCGAGGGCAACTCGGCTACCCCAGCTGGAATCCAGAGGATTCGAGCCGACTCGACCGCCGCGGTTGCCCCGTGGTCGTGCCAGATGACTATTTCGGAGTGGCTTCGAACTCGATGCTCACCTGGGGCATCTTGTTCACCTTCTTGCTGAGGGTGTCGAAGGTGGCCTGGGCTAGCTTTCCGAATGCCTCTCTCGGGCGCACGTCGTGCTTCTCCATGTCGACCGGGATCGGCTCCTTGCTCTTGATGCTGATCGACTTGGGCTTGTCGCCGTCGTACTTCACCACCAGCTCCAGCTTGGCGGTCTTCTCCGTCGTGCGCTGATGTAGTCGGAAGTCACCGGTCACGGTTAGATCGAGCTTGCGCTCTGCGCCGGTCATCTTGGTGATGTCCTTGTCACCGTCGGTTTCGACCTTCTTGACCTTGAACTCGATGTAGCGATTCTTCGCCTTCTCGGCTGCCGGCGCGTCTTCGCCGATCTCGAGCCAGTTCATCACGTGGGTGTTCTGGGTGTCGTTCTTGACCTTCTCCCCGAACTCCGCGTTCTCGTCCTTGCGCTTCTGCTGGTAGACGACGAGCTTCTCCAGGTCGATCTTCACCAGCCCCGTGGACTTGGTCACATCGCTTAAATCCACGTAGAATTCCCCGCTGGCGGAACCAGCAACGTCTCCGAAGATCTTCTCGATGGGGGCGTCCATCTGGAAGCTCACCTTGGAGGTGTCGCTCTTGATGTCGAAGGCGCTCGCCGTCGTCGGCTTCGCGGCGGGCTCCAGCGAGGAGGACACCGGTGCTGCGTTCTTCGAAGGTCCGTCGTCACACGCGCTGACGGCGAGTCCTAGGCCGAGCGCCAGCGCTGGCATCCAAATGCGTCGAATCATCGATACTCCTTTGCGCCGGCATGTGTTCCGGCTGGTCCCCTAGTACGCCGCTCTCCGACGTGGGTTTCAAGCTGCGTTCCGCGACACCAGCCCAAGGCTGAATTTACAGTGACTTCTCGCGGCCTTTTCCGCGTCGGTCGAGCATCAGGGAGCCAGGATGGCCGCGCCGAAGCCCGCCAGGGCTACGCTGACTTTACCGCTCGAGACGCTGGTGGTCCCGCCCCCCAGACGATCCGTCAGCGATGTACCTTCGCTGAGCCCGAGCGAAACCGGCAGCGTGACCTGGGTCGAAGTCGCGTTCGGGTCCAGTGAGAGCGCTACGACCACCGTCTGGCCCATGTACTCCCGCGCGTAGGCCAAGAACGTCTCCGTCGCGTAGAGTGACCGATACGTTCCGCGTCGCAGCGCCGCCAGTTCCCTGCGTGCCTGACCGACTTTCCGCGTGAAATCCAGCGTGGCCTGCTCGTCCGACGACAGCGCGCTGGGAGGCCGCCACATCGCGCGATTGTCGGGGTCGGCGCCTCCGAACTGCCCGTACTCGTCCCCGTAGTACAGGAGCGGCGCCCCGGGCAGGGTGAGGAGCCACGCCAGGGCGACCCGCTGTCGAGCATACGGCTCGCCGTTTGGTGGAGCCGCAGGCAAGTTGCTCCACTGGTTGTACGCCACCGAGCGATCGAAGCCGGCCTGTCCACGATACGTCGAGATCGAGACGAAGCGCGAGGAGTCATGACTACCGATGAACGGAGTCATGATACTTCCCTGCGGATACTGTAGCTGGCTCTGCTGCGTCCAGTAGTCCGCGTGGAGCAGGCCCTTGTCCTGGTACGCGAAGACCCGGTATGGCACGGCGTGATACAGCACGAAGTCGAACTGCCCATCGAGGCCATACGGGCCGATGTAGTTCGAGATGGTGTCGTACTGTTCGCGGTTGCAGTCGACGGAGCAGTCACTCCAGCCCATCGCTGTTTCACCCATCATGAAGTAGCGGTCGCCGGCGCCTTCGAAGGTCTGGCGCACGCGTGTCGCGAGGTTGCGGATGGCTGCGTCTTCCACGTGTTTGACGGCGTCCACGCGGAGCCCATCGAGGTCGAACTCTTCGAGCCACCAAACCGCGTCATCCACGAACTGTTCGCTCGCTGCGGTGACTGTCCAGTTCACGTCCGGGAGGTAGTCCGTGAACAAACACTCGAGTCGATTGGCGGTCCAGTCACAGCCGCTGGTGCCGCAGACGCATCCCGTGCGGAACCAATCGGGATGCTGCGCAACGTATGGATGGTTCTCGTGCACGTGGTTCAGCACGAAGTCCATCAGCACGCGAATACCGTGGGCGTGGGCCTCCTTGACCAGCGCCTTGAGCGCGACCTCACCACCTAGTCGAGGCTCCACGCTGCGGGGGGCGACGGGCCAGTAGCCGTGGTAACCGGTGACCTGGTGCACGCCATCAGCGGCGCCGTAGGCTCCGGTGGGGTTGGTTTGGAAGGGGGTGAGCCACAATGCGCGTACGCCTAGCGCGTCCAGGGTTCCGTCGGCGATGCGCTGGCGCAGTCCTTCGAAGTCTCCGCCCTTCCAGTCCGCTCGAGCGTCGGTCACTCCCGAAGTGGGGCCGGGATCGTTGCTTGGGTCTCCGTCCTGAAATCGGTCGGTGACCGCCATGTAGATCACCGCGTCTTGCCAGGAGAAGTCAGCGCTCTCGATCCAGAACGGCAGCAGCAAGTCGTCGCTCTGCTGACCGTTTGCGTCTTCCACGTGCACCACCACGGTGTGCTTGCCTTGGACCAAGCCCGAGAGGCTGAGCGCGAGCGTGTCACCGTTCAGGTTGCCCGCCGCTGGTTGCTCTCCCGTTGGGCTGCGATGGGTCACGCTCACCCCGGCGCTCGTCACCTGGGCGCCGGAGAGTGCTCGTGTGATGTCGATCGTGGCGCTGAACGTGCCCTGCGCTTTGCTCGAGCTCTGCACGCTCAGCTGCGGCCGGGTGCAATCAGCGACACGCAGCGCGGAGTTCTCCGTCTGGTCCACGTACTTGCGGTAGCCTTGGCCGGGATCTAGCACCCACTCGCTAGCGTCGAGCACCAGCTTGTAGCCATGCAGCCCTGGAGGAAGCATAAAATCTGCATGGAAAATTCCTTGGCTGTCGGGTCCTTGCATCGTCAGTGCGGTCGCACTGAAAGCGTTCCACTCTCCGGCGATCGCGACCTGATTGACGACCTTGCCCGCGGGTGGATCGTAGCTGACGCTCACGGGGCAATCCGCGGACACACCCCCGCTGCCACCGGTCCCGCCCTGAGCGCTGCCGGCGCTGCCGCCCTGAGCGCTGCCGGCGCTGCCACCCTGAGCGCTGCCACCGCTGCCGCCCTGAGCGCTGCCACCGCTGCCGCCCTGAGCGCTGCCAGCGCTGCCACCCTGAGCGCTGCCGGCGCTGCCACCCTGAGCGCTGCCGGCGCTGCCACCCTGAGCGCTGCCACCGCTGGAGGTGTTCCCTCCCGCCCCGCTCCCGCCGTCGCCAAAGCCGGTCGGTTTCTGCTCCGAAGCGTCTCCGCTGCAAGCACCGAGCGCCAGGCTCGCCCCAGCGGCGATCCACAGGGATGACGTGATTGATCGACTCATGACTTTCTCCGCGAACGTGTTGCGGTGGATCTCGCCCAGCGCCTTCGGTACAGCAGCGCACCGAGCAGCCACAGGATCGCGGCGCGTCCCGAGTCCTCGCGGTGCGCCGGGACACGACAGCCGCACCCCGATTCAGAGTCTGCGGCATCGGCCGCGCCTGCGCTTCCGCCGCTCTGCTGTGCGCTGCCGGCAGAGCCCGCGGCGCCCCCCCCAGCTGCACCCCCGGCGGCGCCGGTTCCGCCGCTTGCGCCGCCCTCGCCGCCCGCGGTGCCGGTTCCACCCGATCCCGCCGCACCGGCAGTTCCCCCTGCACTCGAGCCGGCAGCGCCACCGCTCCCACCGACGCCGACCTCTGCGTAATTACCGCACGGAACTAAGTCGCTGGGAGCCTCCCGATCCATCAACGCCAGCGTGTAGGCGCCAGCGCCGAAGCCCACCATCGGGTTCTCTCCGCGGTAGTCGGCGCTGGCAGCGTCGTGAAGCTCCGAGATCTGGTTGTAGTTCTCCGCGGCCTGGTTCGTGATCCAGCTGAGCAACTCGGTTCGCGCGGGATCCTGCATCTTGCGCATGGCGTAGGCGGTGCGAAGATCGACGAACACCCACTCCTGGCTGTCGTACCAGCCACCGTCGTCGTTACGGAAGAAGCCCCGGCCGCTCGCTGGGACCAGCGCGGATCGCATCGAATCGAGCGTGGCCCTCGCGCTCGCTCCCGTGGGGTCCAGTAGACCAAATCCCACGGCTTCGATGGCGGCGGCATCGAGGAATCCCGAGCCAGACTGCAGCTCTTCCAGGCTCTGCGCGAGGGTGTGATCAGGGGCGCGGAGCTGACTGAGCAAGGCGCTCTGGGCGGCTGAGCCTGCGTCCCTGTAGGCGCTGGCCCTGGAGGCGTCTTGCACTTGCTCTGCCATCAGTGCCGCGCGGCAAAGACCGTTGGCTGCAGTCAGTGTGGTGTAGGCGAAGTGCTTTTGCTGCCCCTGCCAGTGCACCTCCCAGAGCGACGAATCAGCTGCGATCAAGCCGGAGGGCTCCTGGAGGGAGACCAGCACGTCGGCCACCTTGCCAGTCACGTCAGGCCAGATGGACTCGAGCCAGCTCGCGTCTCCACCGGCTTCGAGGTACTCGTGCAGTGTCCACAGGAACAAGCCGAAACCATCGAACTCGATGTTGGGGCCGTGCTCGTTGAAGTCGGTCTCCTCGACGCCGTCACCGAAGTAGCGGGTGATGGAGATCTGATACGGCGCGCCGACCTCGGTCTGATAGTGACCCG
>JAUILJ010000175.1 GCA_030433055.1 Polyangia bacterium | reverse complement strand
TGCCGCATGAGCGAGGGCGACGAAGGCGTGGTCGATGAGTTCGGGCGCGTCAAAGGCGTGGAGAACCTCTACATCTGCGACGCGAGCATCTTCCCCAGCCCCAGCGCGGTGAACCCCCAGGCCACCATCATGGCGATGTGCGACCTGATCTCCCGTCGGCTCGGTGAGCTACCCACTGGCGCGAACTGAACCCGGCGGCGGCTACCATAAGTAACGTCGATGGATACCATCGAATCTTTCGACTTCACCGATGGTTCTCGGGCGCGCAATATCTCCCTGGAGTGACCCGCTGGGGTCCTCACCCCCAAACTAGCCGGACTCAGCGTGGCCTGACTCCCTGGCTACCTCACGGAAAGGGACTCGAGACCATGTCGCGAGAATGGAACGCTGCGCTCTACGACCAACACCACCGCTTCGTGGCGGATCTCGCGCGGGACATGGTCAGCGAGCTGGGCCCAGAGGCTGGAGAGACTGTACTGGACCTCGGCTGCGGCAGCGGGCGGATGACTGAGTGGCTGCTCGAGGCTGGCGCCCACGCGCTCGGCGTCGATCCGGACCCCAAGATGGTCGAAGCGGCTCGGGCGCGTTGCCCTGGCGCGGACATTCGACAGCTCGACGCGCGGGAGCTTGGCGATATCCGCGTGGATTCCGTGATCTCCAACGCGACCTTGCACTGGATCCCGGATGCGGAGAAGGTCGTGGCCGAGCTCGCTCGCGTGCTCACCGCCAGTCGCGGGCGCCCCTCCTATAGCGGGCGGGTGGTCGCGGAGTTCGGCGGGCACGGGAACATCGCGACGCTTCGCGAGGCGGTCAAGCGAGCGCTCGCGCGGCGAGGGCAGGCGGTCGACTGGAGCAAGCGCTGGTACTTTCCTCGCCTGGGCGAGTACACCTCACTACTCGAGCGCCACGGCTTCGAGGTGAGCTTCGCGCGCTGGTGGCCGCGACCCACGCAGCTCGACGACGGCGCGGCAGGCCTAAAGAACTGGGTGCGCATGTTCCTCTCTGATGTCCTGGCTGAGCACGCCACGGACGACTTCTACTCCGAGGTGGACGACTTCTGCCGTCCCACCTTGTGGCACAGCGACCACTGGGAACTCGACTACGTTCGCCTGCGAGTTCACGCACGGTTAAGCCCCTAGCAGGCTGCCCACGCAGCCGTTGCTGCCGAACCGAAACTGGTTGAGCCAATCCGCACGGGGCGCTCACGCTACAGCCGCCTTCGATCGCCCGGTCGGGGGTGAGACGCAGCGAAAAGAACCGCTGCTGACGCTCGGACGCGCGGCCGCGCGTGGTACAACGCGCCCATGAGTTTCGATCTGAAGATCGTGGGCGGGACCGTGGTTGATGGCACCGGCGCGCCACGCCGCGAAGCCAACGTAGGCATCAAAGACGGTCGTATCGTCGAAGTCGGCGAGTGCAAAGACAGCGCGAACGAAACCATCGACGCAGAAGGCGCGATCGTCACGCCAGGCTTCGTGGACATCCACACGCACTACGACGGACAGGTGTCGTGGGACGCGGATCTCGCGCCCTCTTCTCTGCACGGCGTCACCACGGCCGTGATGGGCAGCTGCGGCGTTGGCTTTGCGCCCGTGCGCGAGAAGGACCGCACGCGCCTGATCGAACTCATGGAAGGCGTCGAGGACATTCCAGGCACCGCGCTGGCAGAAGGCATCCCCTGGGGCTGGGAGAGTTTCCCGGAGTACATGCAGGCTGTCGATTTTCCACATGCAATGGACTTCGGCCTGATGGCGACTCACGACGCCCTGCGCGTCTACGTCATGGGCGAGCGAGCGCTGGCCAACGAGATCGCAACCGACGAAGACATCGCGAAGATGAAGGCGCTGGTTGGCGAAGCGGTGAAGGCCGGCGCGTTCGGTTTCAGCACCGGGCGCAGTGACAACCACCGAGCAAAGGACGGCTCAGCGACCCCCGCTTCGGAGGCCGGCGCTCGAGAGCTGGCAGGCATCGCCAGCGCTCTGAAGGACTTCGACTATGGCGTGCTCCAGGCGGTCAGCGACTTCGACATGGATGTGTCGGAGGAGAACTTCGACAAGGAGTTCGACATCGTGGAGGCCATGGCCAAGGCGGGCGGTGGTCACAACATGAGCATCTCGCTCATGCAACGTGACAACGTCGCAAACCAGTGGCGCCAGATCATCCAGCGCTGCGAGGCAGCGGAAAAGCAAGGCATCAAGATTCACATGCAGGTCGCGGCGCGAGCGATCGGCGTACTGCTCGGGTTGGAAGCGACGTTCCACCCCTTCATGGGCTTCCCGAGCTACAAGGCGATCAGCCAGCTCCCGCTGGAACAACGCGTGAAGGCGATGAAGGACCCAGCCTTCAAGGAACGTATCCTCAAGGAAAAGAACGACAAGGTAGCCGGCGACGGTAGCCCGATCCCACCACTGGCCGATACGCTGCTCGCGAACCTCGAGTTCGTGACGCTGAAGCTCTTTCGCCTGGGTGAGCACCCGGACTACGAGCCCAAGCTCGAAGACTCGCTGTACTACGAGGGACGCAAGCAGGGGAAAGGTGCCCTGGAGACGGTCTACGATGCGCTACTGGAGAGCGACGGCAAGGAGCTCCTGTACTTCCCGCTCTACAACTACATCGACTTTGACCTGAACAACGTAAGCACCATGCTGCATCACCCGCTGGCGCTGCCAGGGCTGAGCGACGGTGGCGCCCACGTCGGGACGATTTGCGACGCCAGCTTCCCGACGTTCATGCTGACCCACTGGGCGCGCGACCGGAAATCCGGCGGCTTCGAGCTGGAGCAGGTGATCCGCATGCTGTGCCAGGACACCTCACGCTTCGTCGGCTTGAAGGACCGCGGGAATATTGCCGTGGGGCAACGTGCGGACGTCAACGTGATCGACTTCCAGAAGCTGCGCCTCTTGCGCCCGCGACTGGTGGGGGACCTGCCTGGAGGCGGCAAGCGCCTGCTGCAGGACGCAGAGGGCTACCGTGCGACGCTCGTCGCCGGCCAGGTCACCGCCAGAGCCGGCAAGCTCACCGGGGCGCTGCCCGGCCGCCTGGTACGCGCGGGGCGCTGAACGCGGCCCGACTCAGACCAGCGTCGAGACTTCCCAGATCTCGGAGTGCAGGGTGCGGTGCACCGGGCACTTGTTCGCGATCTCCAGCAGGCGGTTTCGCTGCTCTTCGGTCAGGTCGCCAGACAGCCTGATCTTGCGCTCAATCTTGTCGATCTTGCCGGTCTTGGTCTCGCAGTCTGGGCACTCGCTCGCGTCCACCTTCTCGTGAGTCAGCTCGACCTGGATCTCCTCGAGCGGGAACTTCTTGTGGTCGGCGTAGAGCCTGACGGTCATCGTGGTGCACGCGCCGAGCGCCATCAGCAGCAGCTCATACGGGCTCGGGCCGAGATCGGCGCCCCCCATCTCGAGGGGCTCATCCGCGTGGAACACGTGGCGCCCGGACTCGATGGCCAGCGTGAGCTTCGAGGGTTGATGAAGCTCACGTACATGGGCGCGCGCGACGTGGGTCGACTTCGCAGGGGGTCGAGCGTCGAGGGCGACCACCGGCAGGTAACGCGATGCCCACGCGCTCAACACGTCAGCGACATACTCCGCGTCCTCGCGCCGTCTCAGCAGATGGTCCGCGCCATCGAGGGCGATGAAGCTCTTCGGGTGTCGCGCGGCTTCATAGATCTTCCGAGCATTGTCGATTCCGACCGTCTCGTCCTGGGGGGAGTGGAGCACCAACAGCGCCGCGCCGAGGTGCTTCAAGTGGTCATCGATGCGCTGGCCTTCTATATCCTCAAGGAACTGCTTCTTGATCCGAAATGGCCGACCAGCGAGCGACACCGTCGCTTCGCCACGAGCTTCGATCTCCGCCGTCGCCGGCTGCAACAGCTGCTCCACGTGGGCAGGCTCGTGGGGTGCGTTGATGGTGACCACTGCCTTGGTGCTGGGCAGTTGCCGTGCGGCGGCGATCACGGCCGCGCCGCCGAGGCTATGGCCGACCAGGAGGGCGGGCGCCTGCAGGTGTTCTTGCAGCGACTGGGCCGCCAGCACCAAATCTTCCACGTTGGAAGAAAAGTTCGTGTTGGCGAAGTCCCCATCGCTGGCGCCGAGGCCGGTGAAGTCGAAGCGCAGCACCGCGAAGCCTCGAGCAGCCAGACCTCGCGATATCCGCGCGGCAGCAAATATGTCCTTGCTGCAAGTGAAGCAGTGCGCGAACAGCGCCACCGCCTTCACCTCGCCGGCCGGGTGCTCCAGTAGCCCGGCGAGGCGGTAGCCCTGAGAACCCATGAACTCCCACTTCTCGCTGCGCGTGCTCGTCATGAGTCTCCTTCTCGGGCTGCGGGGCGCCGGGCGCAATCCTCGAGCCGTATCGACCTGCAAAGCGCGGGGACGCGGTGCCGATGAATCGCCACCGCGCCTCTCCCCACGCTACGACCAGGTGGAGCGTTGGTTTCGAGCCAGCCCCACTTCATCGTCCATCACGCCCGGTTACTCGGCGTCCGCCAGGTGCTGCGACACGGCGACTCGTGGTTCGCTGCGCTTTGGCCGCACCTTTGCCACGAACAGGCCCGCGAAGTGATTGCGGTAGGCGTATCCGAGGTAAGCAGTGAGCAGCAACACCAGCACGCCGATGGGAGCCGGCGCGAGCACGGTGTGGAAGGCAAAGATGTTGACCACCACCGGGCTCAGGAGGATCAGCGCGAGCGGTACGAAGCGATTGCTCAGCAGCGCGAGCCCGGCAACGACCTCGGTGCCCTTGATCAGCGGAAACATGTACCCGGTGGCTGCCAACGCACCGAGGAAGCTCCCGGCCGCCTCGGGAACAGGCGGATTGGGCATGAAGTGCAGGAAACCGTTGAGGCCGAAAACCGTGAAGATCAGCCCGAGGACGATGCGCCCAGCGTGAGGGGCAAGACGTGAAATCTTAGACATTTGAGTGTGCTCCTTCGTCGATGGGAGCAGTATTAGTCGTTCCGCTGGCGTCACCAGTAGGCGTATGCGAAAGTGACTGTTGCATGAGCGCAACATTGGATCTGAGCGGGATCGAGGTGTTCATCCAGGTCGTGAAGGCCGGTAGCTTCACCGCCGCTGGGGAGCGCCTCGGCCTGCCGAAGAGCACGATCAGTCGCCGTGTGACCCGCCTGGAGCAGGAGCTCGGCGCGCGCTTGCTTCATCGCACGACTCGCCAGCTGCGGCTCACCGAGGTCGGGAGTGAGTTCTACGATCGGGTCTCCAAGGCGGTCGATGACCTCGAGGACGCGGCGCGTTCAGTCAGTCATGACCAAGAGATTCCGCGCGGCTTAATCCGGCTGACAGCGCCAGTTGACTTCGCCTTCAGCTACCTCGGCGACATCATCGCGAGCTTTCGCAAGCTGTACCCCGACGTCGAGGTCGATGTGGAGGTCACTCAGCGTACGATCAACCTGGTAGAGGAAGGCTTCGACCTCGCGCTCCGCGCAGGCAAGCTGGCGGACTCGACCCTCGTCGCCACCAAGCTGGCCGACACCGAGTTCGCGCTGTTCGCGAGCCCCCAGTACCTCGCGGCCCGCGGTCAGCCAAAGGTTCTGTCAGATCTGGCCCAGCACGATTGCCTGCTCTTCCGTGGCCGTCCGGGGCGACGTCGCTGGGCGCTGGAAGGACCGAGTGGCCTGGAGACGGTCGAGGTCTCAGGACACGTCAGCGCAAACGACTTTTCTTTTCTCCACGGAATGTTGCTGGCCGACGCAGGCATCACTCAGCTGCCGCGCTTCATCGTCAAGTGCGACATCCACGCGGGTCGCCTCACGGAAGTACTGCCCGAGTACAAGAGCACCAACGGCGCGCTCTACCTCGTCTATCCAAGTTCGCGTCACCTGAGCGCGAAAGTGCGCGCGTTTCGCGATCACGTGCTCAAAGAACTCGAGGCCCAGCCCTGGGCGATGAAGCGGAGCCTGAACCGTCCGGGAAAGGACCAGCAGGCCAAGGGCGCCCGTCGCCCAGCGGCGGAGTAGGCCTCGAGCTGGGGCGGCCCCGTCAGGCCGATCGACGGGCCGCTAGTGCGCAAGCAAGCGCTGTGGCAGCGGCAGCCGCACGCGACGCTCACGTAGCTGTATTTCCTCGCGAAAACGACGAAGGAGGTCAACCTGGTCCAATGCCCGGCTGCCTCCTCCGAAGGAAACGCCCAAGTCGCGCTGCTGGCGCGACGAGGTGCGCTCCCTCATCACGATCGAACTACGTCGCGCTACTTGAGCTTGCCTTCGACGTCCTTGAGCTGGGATCGCAGCCCGCGCACCACCGTCTTCACGTGATCCACCTGCTCCGGCGAGAGCTCCTTCAGCGAATCCATGCTCGCGGAGATCCCTCGGGGACCATCAACGAAGCTCTTCAGCTGGTTGACAGAACGCACGATGCTCGGAAGCGCTGGACGACCGCGGCGCTTGCCCTTCTTCTTCTTGTTGAGGCGAGCCACCTCGGCCTGCAGCTGATGTGCAGACCAGTTCTCCTTGGCTGCCTTCTTCGCCATCGCTGCTTGCTGGGCCTCGGCGAGCGAGTCCAGGGTACGCAGCATCGCGAAGGAGAGGTGTTCCCACTTTCCGTCGCTGAGGTTCATCGCCACGCGGTAAGCCGCGAGGCAACGGTTCAGCGTCATGGGCGTCAGGTTCAGCTTCTCACTGCGGACGATTTCGGGAACCGACGTGTCTTCGAAGTTCTCGTAGACAAGCCGTCCGATCTCTACGGCGTCCTTGCCACCCAAAGCGGGTGCTCCAGAAAAAGCAGTGTCGGGCCATTGGATCTTCTTCTTAGTCGCCACGCAATCTTGCTAACACCCATAACCCGGAACGTCGATGGGCAATCTGCGCGCGCCTCACTTTTTTCCGTGGAGAGTTTCTCTCGCTAACCCACGTGGAATTTCTCGAACAGGGCCTCCGCTGGGGAAGCCTCCCTCCACCACGAGGTCGTGATGAGTCCCACCTCCTGCGCGAAACTAGCTTTTCCGCAGCAACAATCCTGCGGCGGCCCGCGTCAGCACCCGAGCCACGCTATCTATTCCGCATGTCTATTCCGATGGGAGGCAGGAGAACTGCGAGAAGTGCTCGCTTTTGAGCCCTCGCGGTTCCCCGGGAACACGAAGCACCGCGGAAACCCCGTCGACGCACCAGGCGACCGGGTCATGGCATTGTGCCCCAGCCCCGAGGTGTTTCGAAACGCAACACCCCTGCTTCAGCGTTGCCTTGCGCTGGGGCCCGCAGATCTCCGCTCTGTTACGAAACTGTCATAACTCGCGGATCACGTCCGGAGGCGCCTCCGAGGCACACCTCCCTTGGCGCAGCTACGCAGGAGAGTCCCAAGCTGAGTCGAACCCGTGGGCGGCTGCGTTGGGCCAAATTCCCCAGGGCAATTTCTTGACCGCGGGCTCCAGGAACGCCACCTCGCGCTGAGGCCAGGCCAGGGCCCCCGCGGATTCGGCGACCGAAATTGAAAGAGGGACCCACTTGGGTCCCTCTCGAACTGGCTCTCAGGAGGACTGGTGGCTCAGCAAACACCCTGACGCAGCAGCGCCACGAAGTGCCGGGCGATATCGGCGGGTGTGTGACCTTCCGCGCGGTACCAATTCGGCGTCCAGTTGAGGGAGCCGAGGAGCGACAGCCGCATCAGACGGCGGTCAACACCCTCACGTAGCTCCAGCGCGTCGATCAACTGCGCCAGGCGTCCCTCATACTCGTCACGCTGCTCGATCAATCGGGCCCGGAGCTCTTCCGGCAGCTGGGAAAAGTCGACGGCCACCACGCCCGCGATGTCACTGCCCCCCAGCAGGTTATCGAGGTGGGCCACACAGACGGCTTCGAGCCGCTCCCACGCGCCGACGACGCCTTCAAGAGCCGTATCCATGGCTCGCAACAACTCTTGAACACCCTCGGCATGGGCGGCAACGATCAGATCGTCCTTCGCCGGGAAGTGGTAGTACATCGAGCCTGCCAGCATCCCAACCTCGTTGGCGATGTCGCGCATGCTGGTCGCTTCGAAGCCATTCTTGCTGAATAGCCGCGCTGCAGCCGCCAGTAGCTCGTCCCGACGGTTGTCGGACCGGGTATTACCGCGACGGCGCTGGGTGACTCGCTTCTTTGGGGTTCGGATTCGACGGGGGGCGATGGACATAGCCCTTACCAGACAACCGCTTGGTAGTGGGTGCAAGTCGAACCCGGCTCCTGACAGCTAACAGCCTGAAATCGCTAACTTATCACTGAGTGCCAAAATCGATCGCGGCGGAGGACGCGCGGGGTCGGCGCGCGTCATCGGTCAGGCGTCTGACGGGTGGAGACCAATGCAGTATCCTCAATGGAATGCGTGGCTTGTGGCTGCTCCTCATTCCCATGTGGGGTTGTGCAACCGGCGGTGACATCGCCACCAACGGGCCTCGAGCGTTTGGAGGCAGCGGAGGCAACGAGCCGAGCGGAGGCGCTGGTGGGGACAACGCTGGGACCGGAGGCAGCGGAACCGCTTGGGGCGGGTCTGCGGGGACCGAAGCCAACGGCGGTGGTGGGGGGAGCCAGTCTTTCGGTGGCAACGGAGGCGGTTCCGCAGGGATGTCGAGCGGAGGTACCGCCATGGGTGGTAACTCGTCGGGTGGGATGGGTGGCTCCGGCGGCAGCTGCGAGTGCCAGCCGAGCGCCCAGGAGACGGACGACTGCGGCAACTGTGGGACACGCGTACGCACGTGTGGGCAGGACTGCCAGTGGGGCGCCTGGGGGAGCTGTGGAAATGAGGGGCCGTGCGCGCCCGGAGCCACGCAACCAGGAGGCTGCGACAGTTGCTCGCAGCAGGTCTGTCAGAACGACTGTAGCTGGGGAGCTTGTGAGCTCAAGGCCGGCAACGAGTGCGATTGGGACACGGGCCACAACTGGCGCTGCTGCGCGGTCGACTCCTGGCAGTTCTGCCTGAGCACGTGCAAGTGGAGCACGGCCTGCGAGTACAACCTCACGAACGCAAACTGCTGCTCGGGCTCAGGGCCTCGCTGCTAGACGCCACGAGCTATTTGCGATCGCCCATGTCGGGCATCGAGTCGGGCGCCCCTGCGTCGCTTGCCGGGGCTGGCGGCGCTGGAGCGCCGGCGCCCATTTCCGGCGCTGGGCTCTTCGACGCAGCCGGCTCGGGCGGAAAACTGCCGTCGCTCAGGAGGTCCTCGAGGATGAGCTGCTTCTTGAACTCTGGACTGCCGACGTTGCCGCCGTGGCAGCTCTTGCAGTACAGCGGCTCGCCTTGCTTCGTCTCGAATCGCGCGACCAGCTGGGTGTTCATCCACTCCAGGGCCGTGGACTGCTTGCGCGGCTTGCCCAACGGCTTGGGTGTGCCCCGGTCACCGACGTGATGACAGTCCTTGCACCACACCTCTTCACCGGTTTTCGCACGGATACTCGGGATGAGTTCCTGCGCCATCCAGTTGGCGACGCGCTTGTTGTGGGTCATCGCCGGGTAGTCATCCTTGACGTGGCAGTACTCGCACTGGACCCCGAGGCTGTGCACGACTCCACCCATGATCGTGTACACCTCGCGGTCGCAGCGCGCCTTCGACGCAACGCCGCGGTAGTCCCGCTTGAGAGGGTCCGGGGGCGGCTTGCCAGGTTGCTGCTCGCAATCGTCGGCGACGCTCGCGACCCGGCGCCCCGGGGAGGCCCCGGAGGGTTGCTCGGAACCTGGCGCAGGCAATGGCTTGCCCGCGCAAGCTGCGGAGAGGCTCACCCCCAAACCCAGGAGCCATGTCATGCGCTTTCCGCGACCGGGCGTCGACATCGCTCGCACGATAGCGAAAGCCCGGAGCCAAAGACAGCTTCGCGCGGACGTCCAAGCGTTCGGGCGGCTGTGGGATGAACTCGCGACGCGCCACGGTCTTCATGGCAGCTTCGGGCCGAGCCCAAGAGCCGCGAGGATGTGGAGCGCAGCGGAAGACATCCCGGTTCAGGCCCTGGTATCCGGCGGGTGCGCTCGCGAGTTCTCCCTCAGCTCATCGGGCTCCCTGCGGGCAGTGCAATGCGAGCTGCCAAGGCGCTTGGAGTGAGACCGATCAGCCTGCGGAAGTCGCTGATCAAGTGAGCCTGATCGTAGTACCCAGCGGCCGCGGCAATGCGCACCCAATCGTTCGAGCGCTCGACCAGCCGAAGCGCGCGTTGTAGCCGAGCAGCACGTGCAAAGCCCTTCGGCGCGACCCCGATGTGCTGAATGAACGCTCGACGCAAGTGTCGGGCGCTGACGCCAAGCGTGTCGGCAACATGCGCGACACGGGGATCCTCGTGTTCGAGCAAGTAGGCGGCACGGCGCACGAGTCGAGTCGAAGGCGGCTGCCAGCGCGCCCTGGGAACTCGAGCAACGGCGTCCGCCAGCCGCGCCAGGGCCTCGGAAACTCCACTCGCTTCGACCAGCTGATACCCAAGCTCGCGTGCAGAATCTCCCCACACGTCTTCGATGGACACGTAGCGATCAGTCAACTCGCTGCCCGGCACGCCGAGCATCGGCGCGGACCAGCCTGGCTTGAACTGAATCAGCAACGCACGTCTGAATCGCGCCTGCTTGAGCACCGCCTGAGTGCGGGGCCCAACGAAATGCGCATCGACCGAGCCTCCCTCGAGAGCCCGAACCACGAGCGCAGTTCGACCGTCCGGCAGCCGATCCACACGCTGCGCGCAGCCAGCATCCGGTTGTACCCAGTCCGCTCGCTCGACACACCGAGACACCTCGATGTCAGCTGCCGCATACATAGCCTGCTTGCATGTGGCGCGACCGAGCCCAGCGTCAAGCGCCCACGACCAGCTCGATCGGGTCCGTTCCTTCCAATTCGTGCCGCAACCGTCGCCCTAGAACCCCCGCATGGCGCACAAACGCGACGTCGACCGCCGATGACGTGATGAAACACATCGATTTGACTGGCAAGCACGCCATCGTGACGGGCGGACACTCCGGGCTCGGTTTGGAAACGACGCGAGCGCTGAGCCGCGCTGGCGCGTTCGTCACCGTCGGGGCGCGGGACCTCGAGCGAGCAGCGCGTGCAGTCGCCGGACTCGAGCGGGTCCAAGTGAGCCAGCTCGACCTGCTCGACGCGGAGTCCATCGATGGGTTCGCGGCGCGCTGGCTGGAGAGCCGGCAGGCGCTACACATGCTCGTCAACAACGCAGCCGCGTCGGCACCGAAGACCCGCGAGACGGATTCTCGCGGATACGAAGTCCAGTTCGCGACGGGTCACCTCGGTCACTTTCAGCTGACGCTCGCCCTGCTCGAAGGCCTCCGCAGGGCACACGGCGCGCGGGTCGTGAACGTGTCTTCGGGCGCCCAACGCTTCGGAGCAATCCGCTGGGAGGATCCCAACTTCGCGAAGGGCTACGA
>JAUILJ010000174.1 GCA_030433055.1 Polyangia bacterium | reverse complement strand
GCTCGCCTCTACCACGAGCGGGGCCCGACGGACGAAGAGCTCCTTGTCGAACGCAAGAACGTCGAGGCCGGCGCGAAGTTCATCAACCAGCACGGGATCCGAGTCGTCAACGTGAGCCTCGGCTTCTCGATGGACTACGTCGAGGAGTACGCCACGGTGTACGCCAGCGGCCTGCCGGACGTGAAGGTCCCGGACGAGGTGTGCAACGACGGTCAGGACAACGATCGGGACGGCGACGTCGACTGCGATGACAGCGACTGCAGCATGGACGCTGCGTGCGTCAGCGGCGCGCTCACCTATAGCCAGAGCAACGCCCAGGAAATCCCAGACAACGACGAGAGCGGCATCACCAGTGAGATCGTGGTGCCAGACGGTGGGGAGATTGGCAGCGTCGCCGTAACCGTCGACATCACCCACAGTTACCGTGGGGATCTCACGGTCAAGCTGGTCAAGGGTGGAACGGAGGTCGTGCTTCACGATCGCCAGGGCTCCGGCGCCGACGACCTGAAGCAGACCTATGATGTCCCGCAATTCATCGGTCAGGACGCAGCTGGCACCTGGCAGCTGGTGGTCACCGACACGGCGAAGCTGGACACGGGCACGCTCAACTCTTGGAGCCTGACCATCAACCGCTGCCCAGCGGGTGGATGCGACCCGGGGAACGTGAGCCTGTATGAGAACACCGACGGTGGCGACATCCCGGAGACCGCTCAGGGCTTGAGCAGTGACATCGAGATCACCGACGCTGGGAGCATCAGCGGCCTCGTCGTCAACGTCGATATCTCGCACCCTTACAAGGGCGACCTGACGATCAAGTTGCAGAAGCTGTTGGCCGGCGAAGTCGTCCTGCAGCAGGCGGACGCCAGCGACGGAGCGTTCGTGCCCCGCAGCTTCAACGTGAGCGACTTCAACGGCGAGGACGCCGTGGGCACGTGGAGACTGATCGTGATTGACGAGGCCACTGGAGACACCGGGCACCTCAACTCGTGGAGCCTGGAGGTCACGCGCTAGGCGCGACGGGGCTCGAAGGGCAGCCGAAGGCGCCAGCGGAACACTGCTGGCGCCTTTGCTCATTGGGCCTGGCTCTGGCGCCGCCGTAAGCAGGAGCGCGCACCAGGCTGTGCAGGACAAGGCGACGCTTGTTTGCGTATGCTCCCGCCGTGCCCGTCACGCCCCGCCCCCAGCGCACGCGCCTCCTGCGTTGTGCCCTGTTGCTGCTGGTGTTTGCGCTGACCTGGCTAGGGCCCAGCCGGGCCCTCGCTGGGACGCTGGTGATCGAGCAGGGACGCGAGCAAGAAGTTCTCCAGCTCTTCCAGCCGTACCAGCTCACCCAGGATGTGACGCCGGGCTGGAAGTTGTGGAACGTTTTCATCCGCGCGCGGGAAATCCAGGTCGAAATACGGGGCCCGGGTGATCCGCCGCAGCCGTGCGACATTCGGCTCCGCCACGTCAGCGAGACCGACGAGCGCACGTTTGACAAGAGCAAGAACTTCGCCTTCTATTTCCCTACGGCACCATCCGGAGCATGCAAGCAGGCGGCGCTCGAGCTGGTCGCCGCGGTCAAGGCGAATGACCGCTCGACCTTCTGGCGCACCGAGGTGGACGTCGTCGAACTCGATCCGAGTTGGACTGATCGCTGGGAATTCGTGCTCTACGAGCCGCTATTTCGCCTCGCTGCGTTCGTCGCCCTGGTGGTGGGGATGCTCACCCGGGAGCTGCTCAGGTTGCCCCCGCGCTGGCGCTGGGGCCTGGTCGCCGTGCTGGCGTTCGGGACCATATTGCGTCTCACGATGACGCCCCCCGAAGCCGCGTTGGATGCTTGGCCATTCTCTCGCGCGCCAAAAATAGCGGCGGATCTCTGGCGAGGCGCTTATGTCGGCCAGCTCTCCGAGCACGCCCCGGTGTTCCTGACGGATCTGATCTTCAAGACGGGACTGGTCTTCGGCTTGCTGGGGCCCGCCGTAGTCTTCATCCACGCATGGCGCATGCTCGGTTCTTACCGCGCCGCCGTCTTCGCCGGTGGGATGCTCGCTGTCTGGCCCAGTCACCTCCGCTTCTCCCACGCGGACGGGACGTTCATTTCGAGCATCGTGTTCAGCGGCATGAGCTTCGCCTTGGCTCACGATGCGCTGCGACATCCGAATCGAAACTGGCGCTGGTGTGCCCTCGGCTTGCTCGTCCCGGTCGGCCTGGAGACGTTCACCCTGCGCCCGCTGAATCAGATCTTCGCGGCGCTGCTGGTCGTCGCTGCACTGGCGCTTGGGCAGAACATCCCCCGCTGGCGGCGCTTCTTGGTCGCGGGAGTGATCTCCGTAGCCACGGTCGCGATCTCCGTCCCGGAGTTCTTCAAGCAACATGGAGAACGGCTTCACGAGGTGGGACCTCACCTGTTCGTCAACGCCCTCAAGAGCTTCTTCAGCTACCGCTTGAACACACTGATCCGCGTCGACATGACTCCGCCTCTTGGAGTCGTCCTGGCGGTCGTTGGCGCTGTCACGCTCTTTCGCACGCAGCGCCGTGTGGGCGCCTTCTTGTGTGGCTGGCTCGTGCTGTTCTTCATCACCCACTCCCTGGTGACTCCGGCGTCTCCGCTGATGCAGGCGCGCTATCACCTGCACCTGATCGTCCCGCTGGTACTGCTCGCCAGCGCCGGCCTCGACAGCCTGGTGTCCCGATCACGGCGACTCGGCGCCGCGGCTGGTGGGATGCTCCTACTCAGCCCCTTCGTCCACTCGCGCTTCATCCGCGACGTGGACCTGAACCAGCCCGCGGAGCACGCGTTCGTGATGAGCCTGCGCAAGTCGATTCCCGAGGGATGCACCGTGCTCGAGTACGTGGGTGGCCGCCCCACAGATTCGCGGATCACTCGCCTGGGCAGCGCTCGCTACAAGAGCGGCGATCTCGACTTCTACCGGGTCGTGAAGGTGAACAAGGGCGCGCCCGACGTCGCAGCGCTGATCGACGAAGCGCGGCAACATAGCTGTGCGGTGACCTATCTAGGACTCGAGTGCCTCGTGGATGGGGATCCCGCTCCCGCGTGCAAGGCTCTGCGCGAAGCGAGCTCGGCAGTGATCGCCGAGCACACGGGGCGCAACCGCCTGTATGACGAGAACAACACGTTCGCGAACCGACGCCGGCAGACAATGACCCTCGGCCTCTACGACCTGAAAGGCCCCGGCACGCGCGGTGCGCCAGCTAGCGACTGAGGTCAGTCCTGCACATAGTCCTGGGGCTGGTAGAAGTAGGAGCGGATCCCAAACAACACGCCTGCCACGAACATCAACCCGGCGTAGACCATGAAGCCAGTGGCGAGCGGCAGCTTGCTGAACGTCTCGAACAGCGCGACGAAGAGGTTCCCCCCCGCGACCGCCGCCAGCCAGAAGCCCATCACCGTGCTCTTCATGCGCTTGGGCGCCTGCGTGTACGCAAACTCGAGCCCTGTGATCGACACCATCACCTCGGCCTGGGTGATGACGAAGTAGGGGAGCACCTGCCACAGGAAGCTGACCTGCCCGACGCCCGCAGCATCGATGCGGTGCTGAATGAAGGCCACGAGCAAGAAGCTGATACCTGCTACCAGCATCCCGCCGGTCATGCGGCGCAAGGGCGTCATCTTGAGCCCGAGCTTCCCCAGCCCCGGGTACAGGAGGTTGTTGTTCACGGGGATCAGGATCATCACCATCAGCGGGTTGAGCGCTGCGATCTGCGATGGCTTGACCTGCCCAACCCCGGGCAGCTCCAAGTTCATGGTCTTCGCTTGAAGTACCCAGCTCGAGCCGTGCTGGTCGAAGAGCGCCCAGAACACGCTCACCAGGAAGAACACGCTGACGACCCGCAGCACGGCGGGGGGCCCTTCGGCCGCCTCGATACCGAAATGTCGCGCGGCGCCTCCGAAGAACCGGCTCTTCACCAAGCGTTCGCGACGTGCCTGCACCGCAGGGTCCGAGTGGCTGACGTCCGGCGCGTCTTCCTCCGCGGGCTGCTTGCCAGAGAAGTAGCCTTTGACGGCGAAGGCCAAGACCGCCAAGAAGCCGTCATCCTGCTTCACGCGCTGCCGGATCGCGAAGACCACACTGCCGGCGACGATGAACCCAAGGGCGCTCGGAACGAGCACCTTCCAAGAGACGTCGTGGAACACGGCCGGAGCGAACAGGTGCGCGAAGGCGATCACGAACAGGCTCGAGCTGATCGCATCGAGGGTTCCCAGCTTCCCCGCCGGGTGCGCTGGCACGTGGACGAAGACCTTGCGCCCCATCCAGAACGCAACCGTCGCGAGGGCCATCAACACCCCGGGGATGCCGAAGGCGACCGTCGGGCCGTACCACTCGAGGGTCTTCGGTATGAGCAGCGTGGCGCCTGCGCTGCCAAAGTTGATGATGAAATAGAAGGCCTGGAAGATCGCGGGCACCCTGAACCAGTTGCCGCGCCCGAACTGGTCTCCCACGTGAGCCGACACATTGGGCTTGATCCCCCCGGAACCGACTGCGATCAAGCCGAGGCCTATCCAGAACCCGGTGACGGAGTGCTCACTCACCGCCAGGACGGCATGGCCTGCGACATAGACGATGCTCAGCCAAAGGATCGTGCGGTACTTGCCGAACAGGCGATCGGCAATTACCGCGCCCAGCAGCGGGAAGAGGTACACCGCGCCTGCGAACACATGGTAGTGCGCCTTGGCGTTGCGCTCGGGATCAGCGGCGAAAACCGGATGATGGATATACAGGTACTGCGCCAGGAACACCGTCAGGATGGCGCGCATGCCGTAGTAGCTGAAGCGCTCGCAGCCTTCGTTTCCGATGATGTACCGAACACCAGGCGGCCAGCCGGTGTTGTCGTGATCTGGTGAGTGTCGAGGTTCGTAGGCCATGGATCTCAGGTGGCTCACGGAGCGCGTGAGCGGTCTCGTGGTCTGCGAAGAGGCGGACTCGACGCGACAGCGTCCGCCTCCCCGTAACACGACGGGAACCCGAGAAGGAAGCCAAGGCGCCCTTTCATCACGTGGCGTCGTGAATTGCGACTCACCGCGCCGCGCGGCGAAGCCAGGCGAGCGCCTCGACGTGATGTGTGTGAGGGAACATGTCGTAGGCCGTGATTTCTTCGAGGACGAAGCCGCCCTGGATCAGCACTCGCAGATCGCGCGCGAGGGTCACGGGGTCACACGAGCACATGCAGAGCCACTGGGACTCACTCTCGAGCACGAATCGAATGCTCCCCTTTGCGCCCGCGCGGGGCGGGTCCAACACCATCAGGTCGAACCGGCGCTCGCTGAGCCTTGCCAGCACCTGCTCGGCGTCCCCCACGCGAAACTCCAGGTCGATTGCCCCCGGGCGCTGCAGCTGCATGCGGGCGGTAGCGTCTTGCGCAGCGCGGACAGCGCCCTTGCTGACCTCGACCCCGACCCCGGACATGCCCGCTGCCGCCAGCGGAAGACTGAAGTTTCCGGCGCCGCAATACAGATCGAGAAAGCGGGTCACGCCACGGGCTCGCGCGCCTTCGACCACAGCAGAGACCAGGCGGCGGTTCACGGCCTGGTTAACCTGAGTGAATGCCGACGGCGGTGCCTCGAGGAACAAGGCGTCACCCAACTTCCAGCGCTGCACGAGGGCGTCGTCAGCCGCGGAGCCCTCCAGCACGACCGCGGTCCCTCGAGCGTTCAGCAGGGACTCCAGCTTACCAAGCCCCCGCGGGGCCTTACCTCGCCGGCGCTTGGGCACGCTTACCCGAACCACTCGCACCGGCTCGAAGTCGGCGACCCTCAACTCGAGCCGCGAGCACCCGCGGAGCAACCCCAGCTTCGCGGCGCCCTGCAGATCGTCCAGCAGCTCACGCAGCTCCGGATCACACACCATACAGTCGGCAACCGCGATCAGCTCGTGGGTCCCCGCGGAAAAAAAGCCAAGCCTGCCAGCCGCGTCGACCTGGAGCTGTGCCCGAGTGCGATAGCCAGTATCTGCGCCAGCCGAGATCAGCCCGATCTCTGGCAAGCTCGCGACCTGAAAGCCGCCGGTTCGCACCAGCGCCTCCCGCAGCAGACCGATCTTCGCTTCGCGCTGAGCAGCCAGGTCGAGGTGCATCCAGTCGCAGCCGCCACAGCGGCTCTGCACTGGACAAGCGGGGTCCACGCGCTTTGGCCCCGCCTCCAGCAAGGCCCAGCGTTCTGCTCGCTGGTACCCCTTGCGCCGAACGACTGTTTCCACGCGGATTAAATCACCAGGCGCGACGTCGCGCACAAAGCCGATCTCGCCGCCTTCAAGCCGGCACAGACCCTCACCCCCTGGCACCAGCTTCTCGACCCTCCACTCGTTCATCGCTGACCACTCCTCCGCTGCGTCGCTTGCTTGTCGAGCTTCGCGCGCGCAGAGCCGAGGCTCTTCAGCGCTTCGCGCGCGGAGAGGGGGCTGAGCGCGTCGGCGTGCAGAGCCACGTAGCGCTCGACGTAGTCTGGGTCGACCCAGCCGTACTGGCGCAGCGCCCAGCCTATCGCCTTGCGGATGAAGAAGTCCTCATGGCTCAAGTTGGGAGCGATCACCGCATCCAGGAGCGCGAGATCCGTGCTCTGTTTGCGGTCGAGCTGGCAGAGGATCGCCGCTCGGCGCTTCCACTTGTCGGAGTCACGGGACCACCTCAACACCTCGCCATGTATTTCCTCAGGGAACCTTTTCAGCAGCTCACCCACACCATGCTTCGCCAGGTGGTCAACGAAGTCCCACCACGCGCCGTCCACGATCAGCTCTGCGCAGAGCTCGAGCGTGGCAGGGTCGCGCAAGTGTCTGAAGCGCGCGTGGGTCAGCAGCTCCATCGCAACGTAGCGCTCCTCCCGATAGACCCTGACGCGGCCTTTGGTTCGTCCATGCCACAGCCCGCGCACGACCGCGTAGAGCTGCTCCTGGCTCTCGATCGGGGGCAGCAACGCTCTCGCGACCCGGCGGCGCGCAGTCGCCGCGATCCCCAGGAAAGGCAGCTCGCTCTTCATGTACGCGCGCATCGGCTCCGCCGCTCCGGGATCACTGTGAGCGGCCAACCCAGCACGGATGGAATCCACCCAGCGCGAAGTCGACGGGGCCATGAGCGGGACGTTAGCCGCTTTGGGCCGGGGAGCCAGCTGCTCCGTGGCACCAGCGGCGCGCTTCAGGTTCCGCCTGGCCCCCGTGAATTCTCCTGAAACTCGCTCTTCCCACGCCGCCAGTTCATTTTTTTGGGGGGGAGAGGGTCACACAAGCACGGCCACGCACGACGCCGTACTCGTGACATGATGCCAGCAGTGTCCGAGCCGCCCGCCGACCCGCCCACTCCAACCCTGTTGGACGATCCGGAGCTGCTCCGAGATCTCCGACGTTTCATCGGCGGGCGCGTGCCGCGCATCGAAGCCGACGACGTCTTGCAGACCACCCTCGCCGCGGCCCTGGAATCGGAGCATGCCCCCTCCGACCCCGAGGAGTTTCGCCGCTGGCTGTTCGGTGTCGCACGCAACAAGGTCGCTGACCACTTCCGCAAGCGAGGCCGCGAGCCGCTCGTCTACGACGATCCCCCCGATCAGGCAGCCCCCGACAGCGCGTCGAACGATGCACGGGAGCTCCTGCGCTGGGTTGAAAAGGAACTGCCCGAAGGCGATCAGTCCGAAGACACGCTGGAGTGGATGCTGCGCGAAGGCGCCGGCGAGAAGCTCGAGAACATCGCCAAGGAAGAGAACCTCCCGGCACCCCGGGTTCGCCAACGCGTGTCCCGGCTCCGACGCTATTTCCGCACCCGCTGGGCAGCAGCGGCCGCAGTGCTCGCCGTGTCCATCGTGATCGGCTTCTGGATCCTGTCCATCCCTCCGGAACCCAAGGCTCCCGTCGTGATCGCCCCGGAGCGCGACGCCGCCGTTCCGCGCCCTGAAGAGCTGAGGAAGCAAGCCCGAGGCGCATGCGAAAAGCAACAGTGGCGCCGCTGCCTCGTGCTCTATGACGAGGCGAAGGCGCTGGACGAGAAGGGTGACGCGCTGCCGGCAATTCAGGCCGATCGCAAAGCCGCCCACGAAGCCATCAAGCGCGAGGTGCCGCTGCCGCCTCCGACGACGACCAAGCTCGGCCCCACTCCCAGCCAAGAGGACAACGCGGAGTCCGAAGCCAAGGCAGACGACACCAAGCCAGCTCCTCCCGCGAAGAAGCTCGGCCCCAAGCCGGTCCCCACCCTGCGCCCCCAACCCACCTCCGAAGCCCCACCCAAATCGAAATCGAAGAAGGCCAACGCCAAGGCCGACTCGAGCTTCGAGTCTGAGATCCAGATGAAAAAGAAGTAGTCCCTGGCCGGACTGGCCCCGCCCACAGCGCCGGTCCCGCGGTTGGCCGCACAGAGGCGCGCCATCGAGCGCGAAGAGCGACTAGGCGCGAAACATGCGCCGCGCGTCGCGTCGCAGCCAGAACACGAGCAGTGGCAGCGAGCCGAGCACGCAGGCGGGCAGCCCAAGCACGATCAGCACCAAATGGTAGCGCCACACCCACGGTTTCCGCGGGGCAAACGGGGCGTAGCAGTAGGCGACACCTAGCACCACGCCGAGCACAGCCACGCTCGAGCCGAAGGCGACAGGCTCCACCTCGGGGCGCGGCGCCTCATGCGCCATGACCACCATCCAGGTCCCGATCCCAGCGAGCGCCAGGTGCAGCACTCCCATGCAGACGGCATAGAAGGTGAAATAAGGCCACACCGGGGCGTAATCCTTCGGTGCGTTGACCTTCGCTACACTGCCCATCGCTCGCGCACTCTAACCAACGAATCGTTCGCCGTGGTGCGCTTTCGCGGCGCTCGGGTCAATCGACGCGGCGCTCGATGCTGTCGGGCAACAGGAAGCCATAAGGGCGCCGACGCACGTAGCGCTGCCAGCCTCTGTCAACACGCCGCAGGCGTTGTAGCAAGGCCCAGGTACGCGCATCCTCGGCGTAGTGACTGCGAACCTCGCTCATGCTCAAGGCGGGGGTGACGCGTGCATTCGCCAGCCCCAGCCAGCCATCGAGGTGCGCCTCCAGGGACTCCTTGATCAGGTTCCCCAACAGGTCCCGGAGCACGCTGCGCAGGTCGTAGTAGTTCGCGAGGATGTCTCGCAACATGAAGCGTCGAACCAGCGGGCGCAGGGCCGCAGGTAGCGAAGCGAGAAACAGCTCGGTGTCCAGCGCCTCGCGCCCGACGTCATCGCGCATCAGGGGAGTCGTCAGGTCGAGGTACCCGAGCTCGAAGCGCCCTTCGGCTTCACTACGTACGAACCAATTGGACAGCTGGGCATCGAGCCCCAGTCGATCGCTCACCACGGACGCAATGATGTCGAAGAGCTGCTCGCCGAAGCGCCGCGCCGGAGTCACCTGCATGCGTCGCAGCCGCTCGACACATAGGGCTGTGGGATCGAGCAGCGGCTGTACGCAGTACGCGACCGGCCTTCCGCCTTGCCGTGTGGCAACGATGATCCGAGATGAGACCGAAGGCACACCGGCGCGGGCGAGGGCAGCCTGGTAGGCTCTGAAGCTCTCGACGTAGGCCTCGAGCGCCGCGTCACTCGAGAAGATCGGCAGGCGCTTCACGGCGTAGTCCTTGCCCCCGGCTCTCATACGCAGCACAGGCGAGATCTCCCCGGAACCAATCACTTCGAGATCCGAGTCGCCTTGCTGCGCCAGCGCCCGCAGGACCCGCCTCTCCAAGCCCTCCAGGGCTTCCGCCATGACCGCTTCGTCGTCCCCCACCCCAATCCTGCTCCTGCACCGCCGCCGCTCTCCTGGGCCGGCACGCTCCTGCAGTCTACGCTGGAAATGCCGCGCGCAGCCGAGCGAGCACATCATCGGCCTGCTCCGGCTGCAAAACGAGGGGCGGCAACAACTGGACGACCGAAGTGTCGTTCGCCGCGTACAGCACGAACAACCCCTGCTTGATCAGGAGCCGCATCGCCAGCATCCCGGCGCCTTCCGCCGGGAACTTCAGCCCCATCATGAGCCCGCGGCGCCGAAGCTCGAACGGCAAGCCCTGCATGCCTCGCTCGAGGCGCGCTCCGATGGCCTCGACGTTCGCCAGGAAGGCAGGGTGGTCCACGAGCTCGAGGACCTTGGAGGCGACCCTGCAGCCAAGCTCAGAGCCCCCAAAGGTCGAGATGTGGATGAACGGCTCGGCGTCGAACAGGCTGTGAAGATCCGACGTCATCAGGGTGGCGCTGATCGGGTAGAGCCCGCCGCTCAGTCCCTTTCCGCTGACCAGCACGTCGGGCTGGAAGTCGTGGTGTTGATACGCCCAGAGTCGCCCGGTGCGCCCCAGGCCGGTCTGGACCTCGTCGACGATCAGCTTCGCGCCGCGATCCCGACATACCCGCGCGACTCCCTCGAGATAGCCAGGCTCTGGCAGCGGCATACCGAGGGTCGCTGGAATCGGCTCCACCAGCACAGCGGCTACTTCATCCGTTACCGCACGGTCCATGGCCTGGAGATCGTTGAAGGGGACCTGGTGAAAGTCCGGTTCGCTACACAGCACGGGTTCGCGAAAACTCGGGTCGCCCGCCGCCACGGCCAACCCCGTATGCCCGTGATAGCCCCCGTTGACGGAGATGACCTTGCGACGCTTCGTTGCCGCACGGCAAACTTTGATCGCCAGGTCTATCGCCTCCCCTCCCCCAACCCCGAACACGACACCAGACAGGTGCCCCGACGTGGAGCGGCAAAGCTTCTCTGCCAGAGCCGCTCGCCAGCCGCTCACGAGGTGGTGGTTGCCAATGTCGACCTCATCCAGCGCAGCTTTCAGGCACTCCGTCAGTTCGCGGTTGCGGTGCCCGAGGTTGAACACCCCGCCGTTGCAGTGACAGTTGATGAAATACTGGTCGGTGAACGCGTCGCGGAAGCCTACGCCCTCGCGCTCGCCCATCACGAGAGTCAGGCCATACTGGCGATAGACCCTGGTTTTGCCTGGGGAAACGAACGCTCCCGACGCATCGAACGTCGCCGCCGCGTCCGCGAAAGGCTGGGGTGGTTTTCCCACGCCGCATCGTCTCAGCTCAGCAGGCTCTGACGCAATTGCGCGTGCGTGACCTCCGCTGACCTGGACGCCATCCCACACTCGCCGTGGGACGTCGGCCCTAGTTCATGTCCGAGGTGTCTTCGTCCTCGAGCTCGATGCCACAGTGCTCGAGGAAGCTGGCGAGCCACTCCCGTTGCTCAGCCGTCCACCCGGCGGAGATCGCGTGCTCCACCAGCTCGGCCAGCTGGGCCTCGAGCTCGTCGAGGTGTTCGTCATCGAGCCGCTGAACGTAGAGGCCAACGCGCTCGAGTTGCGGCGTCGCGTGATCACCACGCACCACGTCGTCTTCAGCCATATCGAGGAAATATGCGAGCTGAAGCAACGCACACAGGATG
>JAUILJ010000173.1 GCA_030433055.1 Polyangia bacterium | reverse complement strand
GACGTTCCGCACCTTTCCGCGCGGAGCCACGCCAAGCAACGAACTGCCGAGCGTCATGCGGAACTCCACGCCCTTGGCCTGGCGCAGCAGCGTGCCGGCGACCGGAGGTAAGCCGTGTGAAGGCGCTACGGCGTGATCGAAGACCTCCACCAGGTACCGGCTCACGATCGCCGGGACCGGCGCAGAGCACTGACCCTCCGTGGCTTCGCTGGGTAGCTCGCAGTAGTGATCGCCTTCGCAGTCGCTGTCGCTCCGACAGGCCTTGCCTGGCGTCTTCAAGGGGTCGCTGAAGTCGGTACCCGGCTCGAGATCCGTGACCAGGGCGCTGTCGATGCCGTCGCCGATCATCTCGTGGGTGCCGATCTCCTTGCCGAAGATCTCTTGGCCACCTCGCGCGGAAGACGGGAAGCGGAAGCGCAGCTTCGGGTACACGGCGCGCACCCCTTGCACCTGCTTCAGGGCGTCGAGGGCGGGTTGGTCGACTCCCGGTGGCTCGTAGCTGCCCGCGAGCAGGCTCAGCACGCCGGTGCTGGTCTTCTGTGGCTCGAGCTCGATCTGATCGATGGGGAAGATGTCGCCCAGGAGCACGCGCTTGGCGCCCAGCCCGAGCGCGAGGAAGAACACCAGTGACGCCACGCCGACTGCGATCCCGAAGCCGGCGGTGACCAGCGGCCCGCGAGTGCGCGTCAGATCCCGACGCAGCAGCGTGAAGAGCGCCGCCCAGGTCATGCGTCCTCCTCGGCGTTGGTGGCGCTCGTCTCGTTCTTCACCAGACGACCGTCTTCGAGGTGCAGCGTGCGGCTGGCGATGCGGTCCAGGCGATGTTCGTGGGTGACGATGACGAAGGTGGTGCCGAGCTCGGCGTGCAGCTCGGCGAACAGGTCGATGATGCTCTCTCCAGTCTGGCGATCGAGGTTGCCCGTCGGTTCGTCACACAGCAGGAGCTCAGGCTGCCTCAGCAGCGCTCGAGCGATCGCCACGCGCTGGCGCTGACCACCGGACAGCTCGCTGGGGCGTGCGCCGGCCTTGTCCGCCAGGCCAACGCGCTCGAGTGCGCGTCGCGCCCGCGCTTGCGCATCCGACAGCGGGGGATTGGCGAACAGCCCCGGGGCCTGCACGTTGTCGAGCACGCTCACGTGGTCCAGGAGGTGAAACGCCTGAAAAACGAAGCCGATACGCTCCCCGCGCAGGTGGGACAGCTCCTTGTCTGACAGCGTGGCCAGATCCTTGCCAAACAGGCTCAGCTGACCCGTGTACTGGCGGTCCAGGCCGCCGATCAGCGCGAGCAGGGTGCTCTTGCCCGAGCCGCTCGGACCGAACAGCAGCACGACCTCCTGAGGCATCACTTCGAAGCTGACACCCGCCACCGCGCGACTCTTCGCGCTGCCGCTGCCGAAGGTCCGTTCGAGAGCTTCCGCACGGATCATGGGCTCTGCGCTCGAATGAGCTCGCAACTTGCGCCCGGCCTCTGCCACCCAGGAGGTGCCGATCGAGTCCGGGTCATCACCGCTCTCGACCTCGCGCGCGCTGACGGCTTCGTCCGACATCGACTCTCCGCCGCTCAGCTTCCGAGGTCCAATCGAGCCGCTTCGGCCATCTCGCTCAGCAGCTGCGTGAGCAACGACGGCTCGGGCCCCTCCGCCATGAGGCGCAGCTTGGGCTCGGTGCCGCTCCAGCGCACCAAGATCCTGCCCTTCTTGCCGAGCTTCTTTTCCGCACGGGTTTGCGCGCCGCGGAGCTTGGGCATCTCCTCGAGGGGCCGACGGGCGGGCAGCCGGATGCTCTCCAGCACCTGGGGCATGCGGTCGAGCACTCCAGCGAGCTCGCTCACCGGACGCATCTCGCGCACCATCACTGCCAGCACCTGCAGCGCTCCGACGACGCCATCTCCGGTCGTCGCGTGATCCATGAACACCAGGTGGCCGCTCTGCTCGCCACCAAAGGTGTAGCCGTGGCGGCGCATGGCCTCCACCACGTAGCGATCGCCCACCGCGGTGCGCAGGAGCTTGCCGCCGGCGCCTTGAATCGCGATCTCGAGGCCCATGTTGCTCATGACGGTGGCGACGAGCGTCTTTTTCTTGAGGCGTTTCTCCCGCAGCATCCGGATCGCGCACAGCGCCATCACTGCGTCGCCGTCGATCTCCTGACCCTTCTCGTCGATCAGGATCAGGCGGTCGGCGTCGCCGTCCAGCGCCACCCCGAGGTCCGCGCGCTTCTTCAGCACTTCTCGCGCGACGTGCTCCGGGTGAAGCGCGCCGCAGTTCTTGTTGATGTTCTGCCCATTTGGCTTGCAGCCAAGGGAGATCACCTCAGCGCCGAGCTCGCGGAACACCAGCGGCGCGACCTTGTAGGCAGCGCCGTGGGCGGCGTCGACCACGATGCGCATGCCGTCCAGGGTCAAATCCTCAGGGAACGTGCGCTTTGCATAGACGATGTACCGGCCCGTGGCGTCGTCGATGCGCTCGGCCCGACCCACCTTGGCGCCGGTGGCTCCGGCTTCGTCGAGCTCCGAGCTCTCCAACAGGCGCTCGATCTCCAGCTCTTCGTTGTCTGGCAGCTTGAAGCCATCCGGGCCGAAGATCTTGATCCCGTTGTCCGCGAAGGGATTGTGGCTCGCGCTGATCACGATGCCAGCGTCGGCGCGCATGGAGTGTGTCAGGTTCGCCACCGCAGGAGTGGGGATGGGACCACTGAGCATCACCCGGCCGCCCATGGCGCAGATCCCGGAGGCAATGGCCTGCTCCAGCATGTAGCCGCTCAGGCGGGTGTCTTTTCCAATGACGATGCGCGGCGCGCGCGTCTTGCCGCGGCCCGCGACTCGCGCGATCGCCCGTCCCAGGCGTAGCGACAGCTCCGGGGTCATGGGGTGGATGTTTGCGGGGCCACGCACCCCGTCGGTGCCGAAGAGCTTGCGTTCAGTCACGGAAGTTCACGTACTGCAGTTCGATGTCGAGGTCTGTGGATTTGAGCACCGCGATGACTTCTTGCAGGTCGTCGCGCTTCTTGCCGGTCACACGCACGGTGTCCCCTTGGATCGCTGCCTGGACCTTGAGCTTCTTGTCCTTGATCAGCTTCACGATCTGCGACGCGGGATCCTTGTCGATGCCTTCCTTGATCGTGATCTGGATCTTTGCGCCGCCCTTGGCCGTCTTCTGGGGCTCGCCCACGTCGAAGTGCTTCAAGCTGACCTTGCGCCGCACCAGCTTCTCGACCAGCACTTCCCACGCCGCCCGCGCGCGGTCTTCGCTGTTGGCGGTCACGCTGAGGACGCTGTCCTTCTGCTCCAGCGCAGCGCCGGTGCCTTTGAAGTCGAAGCGCTGTGCGACCTCTTTCTGCGCTTGGTTCAGGGCGTTCTTGATTTCCGAGTGATCAACCTTCGAGACAACGTCAAATGACGGCATAGCGCTCCTTCCACAGCCGGGTGGAACGGGCAGACTACACCCACATCGGGGCGAGGCAAGGCCCCGAGAGCGCCACGGAGCCATCCTCCTTCACGGGACGTATCCGCGCGGAGCAGCGCGAGGCGTGGTCAGGGCAAGCTGGCGACGCATGAGTAAAAACCCTAGCGTTTTCAAGGGTTTGACTCGTGGGCGGGGTATCGACGTCCAGAGGAATCGGTCAGAGCTCGACGGGCGGATCCGACGGGAGCCCAAGCAGCATCGAACGGGCCGCGCCAACCAGGTAGCTCGACCCGGTGACCACGACCACACCCCGCGGCCCCACGAGGTTCCGGGCGCGGGTCAGCGCTTCAGCCACGCTGCCTGCCACGTCGCCAGTGAAGCGCTCGGCGATCTCATTGGGGTCGACGGCGTCCGCTACCGGCGGAGCGACGAAGACCTTGTGCCCAGCCGTCGACTCCAGGCGCCGCATCATCGCGCGCCAGTTCTTGCGCTTCACAGCGCCGAACACCAACGCGACCTCGCGTCGCGACTCGATTTCACCCAGTAGACTTGGGTCGAGCACGTGGCTCAGTGCGACCGTTGCGTCCGGATTGTGAGCGCAGTCGAGCAGCGTCAGGTCCTGGTTGTTGCGGTGGAGCAACTCGTTGCGACCCGGCCACACCGTATTCTCGATCCCTTTGAGCAGCGCGTCGGTGTCGATGCCTAGCTCGCGAGCGATCGTGTTCGCCACAGCGAGGTTCGAGCCGAACATCGCCAGGCGAGGGTAGGCGATGCGTGCGCCGGGGATGGGTTCGGCGGGGCCCAGCTCGACGATCTCCGCGCCAACTTCCGCGGCGCGAAGGTCGATCTGCTCCCGGGCGTCGGGGTGGATGCGCCCGAGCACGACCTTTGAGCCGGCCTTGATGATTCCGGCCTTCTCCTTGCCAATCGCCGCGAGGGAGTCCCCCAGGTAGTTCATGTGGTCGAAGGCGACTCGGGTGATCGCCGCGACCTTGGGTGGCGGGATCACGTTGGTTGCGTCGAGGCGTCCGCCCAGGCCGACCTCGAGCACTGCCAAGTCGACCTCAGCCCGCGCGAACGCGAGAAACGCCGCGACCGTGGCAACCTCGAAGAACGTGAGGTCGGGGCCTTTGTCCATCACCTCTTCGAGCAACTCGACCAGCAGTTCGTCGCTGATGGGCTGCCCGTCGATCTGGATGCGCTCGGCGAATCGGGACAGGTGAGGGCTGGTGTAGAGACCAACCTTCTTCCCCGCAGCGCGGGCGGAGGACGCCACGAAGGCGCACACGCTGCCCTTGCCGTTGGTTCCCGCGACGTGGACGGCGTCGAACGTCTCCTGGGGATTGCCAAACTGGGCACACACGTCTTGCACGCGTTCGAGCCCCAGCTTGGTACCGCGCGGAACGAGGGCGTAAAGCCGCTCTAAAGTCTCTTTCAGCTCAGCCAATGCAGAACTCCAAGTTTGCGCTCGGTGCCATACCACAGCCGGCGGCTCCGCAGGCAATCGCGGTGTGCGCTTGCAGACCTGCGGTCCCTGTCGAGGCGTTCTTCGGCGCCCGGAGCGGGGCAGCTGGGAGGGAGGTGGGTGGCACTCGGTCCTCGAACTCGGTCTTGGCGGATGGGGAAGCGATACGCATCGGTCTTCAGGGCGCGGCGAATCGACTCACAGCATGCCCGGGAAGCTCTGAGAATTACAGGCATTTGAACGGAGACCAAGGCCAAACCACACGCCCCGTTAGCGAAGGATCGCTCAAGCTGCGGTTCCTCCGTGAGCAGACGCTGTTCCTTTGGTCCAGGTCCTTTGGTGCAGGTCCTTTGGTGCAGGCCCTTGGTGCAGCCCTTGGTGCAGGTCCTTTGGCGCAGGATGGTCTTCCTGCCTGGCCACCCGCCTCATCCAGATGCATTGGCTGCCCGGCGTAGCCGATTGCAGGACCGGCGGCCCCGTAGGCTGGCGTGGGCTTGATTGGGGGCGATGTCGGGCGTGCACGGACACCCGCTCGCGTTTTCAGACCTGCGGTGCGGAGCGAAGGGGCCGCGGGGTTCACGAAGCGACGCCGGATCGCCGTCACAATTGGTCGCTCGTCCCAAGGCCTTGGTATACCTCTATTCATGTACGGGGCGAACGTGGCGCTAACCGGTAGAGACGCCGAGATGGCTCGCTTGAAGCGAGCGCGGGACGACGTGGCGGCGAGTTCCGAGCCACGAATCGTCACCCTGGTCGGTCCGACGGGAACGGGCAAGAGCCGGATCCTCGAAGAACTGGCGCGGGAGCTGGCCGCCAGTTCGAGTCTCCCCCGGGTGTTTCGCGGGCGTGCGCGTGAGGGCGCGGCGCCGTTTGCAGTCTTCGCGCGGTTGCTCCGCCATCGCTTCGGCGTCTACGAAGGCCTCGACAAGGAAGCGGCGCGGGGGCGCGTCCGCTCCGAGGTGGCTCGCGTGCTCGACGACCGCAAGGTCGAAGACGTCGCTCACTTCATGGGCCAGCTGATGGACCTCGATTTTCTCGAGAGCCCCCTGACGCGCGCCCTGGCGGACGATCCCGTACAGGCGCGGTTGGTGCAGCGCGCGGTGATCAAGAGCTTCTTCGAGAGCGACGCATCCCGCGCCCCGATGTGCTTGATCTTCGAAGACCTGGACCTCGCCGACGACGACTCGCTGGATCTGCTGCGTTACCTTGCGGAAAATCTGAGCGCTCCAATCCTGATGCTCTGCACGGCGCGCTCCGAGCTCCTGGCGCGCCACCAGGACTGGGGAGAGCTGGGAGGGGAGCGGCACCAGCTGATCGACGTGGGTCCGCTCGGCCCGGAAGAGTCAGCCCAGGTCGCCAACATCATGCTGAGCCCCTGCGAGGGTGGCCCGCCGGAGGCGCTGGTCGAAGCGGCGGTGAACCTGGCCGGCGGCAACCCAGGGCTCCTGGAGCAGATGGTGCGCATCTTCCACGACGTCGGTGTGCTGACGGTGAAGGGGGATCCCCAAGATGGCCCGTGGGGAGTGAACCTCGATCGCCTGGCGAGCGCGCGCCTGCCACTGACGGTGGAGGACGCGGTGGCCGCGCGCATTTCGGCTCTGAGCGCCGAGCAGCGCAGAGTCCTGGAGCACGGCGCGACGATGGGCAGCGTGTTTTGGCAGGGGGCCTTGCTGGCCCTGATGCGCATGGACAGTCCTCCGCCAGACCTCTGGGAGGCGGAAGCTGGTGAGGACGAGGCGCTGCTGGACAAGATCCTGGGAGAGCTGATCACCCGCGATTACCTGCTGAAGTTGCCGGATTCCGCTTTCCCTGGGGAAACAGAATACGTATTCAAGCACAACCTGGAGCGGGAGAAGGTCTCGAGCCTCACCAGCGCAGCGCTGTCTCGGCGCTACCACCAGACGATCGCGGACTGGCTGAGTCAGCAGGCGGGTACCAAGAGCTCCGAAGAGAGCCTGGTCATGCTGGGTAAGCACCTGGAGCGCGCAGGGGCGCGCATTCAGGCTGGGGAGGCCTATTTGCGCGCCGGCGACGTCGCGCGCTCGGGCTTCGGTTCGAAGAAGGCCGCAGACTACTTCGCAAAGGGCCTGGATCTGCTCGGCGACACCGACGCGCGGCGGCGAATCGACGCGCTGCATGATTTCGGAGACGTGCTGTGGATCGCCGGGCGCAGCGACGAGGCGCTCGCGGCATTCCGCCAGATGCAGCAGCTCGCGTTTCAGCTCAACCTCAAGGCCAAGGGGGGGGCGGCGCACAACCGGATCGGGCGCCTGTACCGAGACACCGGGGATCTCCAGAACGCGTTCGAGCATCTCAAGACGGGTTTGGCGCTGTTCTCCGCAGTGGGCGACGAGCGGGGGGTCGCCGCGAGTCACGACGATCTCGGGAAGCTGCTCTGGATCAAGGGCGAATACTCGGCAGCGCTGCGAGACATGAAGACCGCCCTGGAGGCGCGTCGGCGCATCGGAGATCGCCGCAGCATCGCCCTCAGCTTGAACAACATCGGGCTGGTGTGGATGGACCACGGGCGCGCGGCGAAGGCGCAGGAAGCGCTCGAGGCAGCGCTCACCATCCGCAAGGAAATCGCTGACCCGATCGGCGTGGTGGAGACGCTGGCGAACCTCGGTCGCATCGCCAAGCAGCAGGGAGACTTTCAGCGTGCCCTGGAGCTGTTCACCGAGGGTTATGAAGTCGCCCGAGACATGGGGGAGAAGGGCCGCATCGCCGTGGTGCTCACCTGCCTGGGTGAGACCAAGACCGCGATGGGCCAAGCGGACGAGGCGCTGAAGCTACTCAAGCAAGCCGAGCAGATCTGCGACGATCTGGGGGACAAGCTGAACCTGGGTGAGGTGAAGCGTGGTCTGGCGGACGCCTACCTGGCCCAGGACCAGCTGCGCCCCGCTCGGGAGTCGATCAAGCAGGCCGTCGACTTGTTCGGCCGCGTGCGCTCGAAGGCTCACCTGGCGATAGCCCTGCGCACCCTCGCCGATGTGACTGCCGCAGGCGCCTGGGGCGAAGGCCACGAGGGCAAGGCGGTGGACTACTACATGCGCTCCATCGCCCTCTGCAAAGAGATCGGCAACGAGCTGGAAGAGGCGCGCAGCTACCGCGCCTTCGCCGCCTACGTCACTGCATCGCCGCACTACAAGGGGAACCAGGACATCCAGCGGGAGGCGGCGCGCCTCAGCGTGATCGCCGATGAGATCTTCAAGCGCCATCGCATTGGGCCGCTCGGTACCGACCCCGGCTCGATGCGCCCCCCGACGGGCAGCATTCCTTGACGTCGCGTCTCCCCCCCGACCTTGACTCGCGCTCTCCCTCGAACGCTGCGGAAAGCGGGCGAGCCGCCCGGGCCTGCAGGGTCACGGGGGGATCTTGACGCGGGGGTGAGGACCGACGTAGCCCCACTTTCATGCAGCCCAAGCTCCTGTTGAAGCGAGTCGGTGACGTGGAGGTGCCCTTACCGGCGTACCAGACCCCTGGCAGCGCGGGCCTCGACCTGTGCGCGGCCTTGAAAGAGCGAGTGTCGATTGCGCCTGGGATGCGCCGCTTGATCCCGACCGGCCTGGCGATGGCGATTCCACGCGGATACGAAGGTCAGGTGCGGCCCCGCAGTGGCCTGGCGCTCAAGCACGGTATCTCGATCGTCAACTCACCCGGTACGATTGACAGTGACTACCGTGGAGAGGTGGCGATCGTGCTGATCAACCTCGGGCAGGAGCCGTTCGTGGTGGAGCCGCGGGCGCGCATCGCTCAGCTCGTGATCGCTCCCGTCACCCAGGCCGCACTCGAGCTGGTGACCGAGCTAGACGACACCGCGCGTGGCGCCGGTGGCTACGGCTCCACCGGCGTGTGAAGGTCGGGCTGGTCCGGCAGGTCCAGCTTCGCCCGGAGGTAGTCGGAGAGGCGGCGCTCCAGCTCTCGCCGCTCGATGTCTCGAGTGACGATGTGCCTGCTTCGAGGCAGGATCAGGACGCGCGTTTCCGCGCGGACCATAGCGCGGGCTGCGTCGTCCGCGTTTTTCATCGGGCACAGGCGGTCCTGTGCGCCGTGAATCAGGAAGGTCGGGCAGCGCACTTCGCCCAGGCGATCCCTCAGGCGCTTGGCGGCCTGCTGTAGGTCCACTGCCGCGTGCACTGGCTGCGACGAGTAGGTGAGGTGATTCTTTCGCATCACCGGGTCTCCGAGATCACTCGCGAGCTTGGGCAGCTGAAAGTCCGGCAACCTGAGCCGAGCGACGAGATCCAGCGCGCGAGCGGGGAAGGGACTGCGCAGCCACAGCGCGTTGGACAGCAAGACCAAACAACGCACCCGCTCAGGGTGTCGCAGCGCCAGCTCGAGGGCCAACAGGCTCCCCATCGAGAGGCCCGCGACGCACAGCGGCTGCTTGCCGTTGTGCGTGTACAGTTCGCTCAAGGCTTGTTCGGCGCCGCGGACCCAGTCGCGGAAGCGGGTCTTTGCCAGGTCATCGGGGTGAGTGCCGTGCCCTGGAAGCAGCGGGGCCAACCCCTGGAGCCCAAGGCCCTTCGCCACGTCCATCAGCAGCTCGACCTCGACGGGGGTCCCGCCAAAACCGTGCAATGCCAGGATTCCCGGAGCCGCGCCGCTCACCCGCCGGGTGCCCGGATCGCCGCTGCCGAGCCAGCCTGCGCGCTTGCCCTCAGCCTTCCCCACGCTTGATACCATACGCTCGAATCTTCTTGTGTAGGTTGGTGCGTTCGACGCCCAAGGTCACCGCAGCCTTGGAGATGTTCCACTCGAACTCGACCAGGGTGTCCACGATGTACGCCCGCTCCGCGGCTTCTCGGTACTCTCGCAGGCTGAGCCGAGCGCCGTCAGGGCCCGTCACTAGCGGCGCTTCGGGGCGCGCCGCGGGCTCGCTCTCCACCGGGCCTGCGTCGTGATCTGCGTCCTCGTCGAAGGGCGACACGTGGGGGTCCTCGGGCAAGTCCGCGATGGTGATGACGTCGCTCGAGAGGATCGCTGCGCGCTCCACCACGTTCTTCAGCTCGCGTACGTTGCCAGGCCATTTCCGCTGGGAGATGGCTTCATACACCGCCGGGTCGATGCGCTTCTGCTTTAGACCGTTCTCATTGCAAAAGCTGTTCACGAACGCATCTGCGAGCAGGCGCACATCGCCTGGTCGTTCGCGCAAGGCCGGAACGCGGATGGGGAACACGTCGAGCCTGAAATATAGATCCTCACGGAAGCGGCCGGAGGCGACTTCTTTGCCTAGATCCTTGTTCGTGGCAGCCAGCACCCGCACGTCGACGTTGATGACGTGCTCGCTGCCAACCCGGATGATCTCGCCGTTTTGCAGCGCGCGCAGCACCTTGGCCTGCGCCGAGAGATCCATGTCCCCGATCTCATCGAGAAACAGCGTCCCGCCGTGCGCCTGCTCGAAGAAGCCGCGCTTTCGCGCCTGGGCGCCGGTGAAGCTGCCCTTTTCGTGCCCGAACAGCTCGCTCTCGATCAGCTCTCTGGGGATGGCGGCGCAGTTGACCTTCACGAACGGCGCGTCCATGCGCGGGCTCAGGCGATGCAAGGCGCGGCTCACCAGCTCCTTGCCGGTGCCGCTCTCGCCCGTGATCAGTACGCTGGCCCGCGTCGGGGCCACCTTGTCGATGTCCTGGAAGAGCTTCTGCATCGCAGGGCTCGTCCCGATCATCTCATAGCGTGCCTCGAGCTCGCCGCGCATGGCCTCGACCGTGCGAGTCAGGCGTGCCGTGCGGATACAGTTGCTGACGCTGACCAGCACGCGCTCGCGGTTCAGTGGCTTCTCGAAGAAGTCACTCGCACCGAGCTTGATGGCGTTGACCGCGTCGTGCACCGTGGCATGCCCGCTGATCACGATCACCGGCAAATTCTTGTTGGCTTCTTCGCCGCGGAGCTTCTCCAGGGCGTCCAGCCCGCTCATCCCTGGGAGCTTGAGATCGAAGATCGCCAGGTCTACCGGCTGGCTCGGGTTACCGATGGCCTCCAGCCCCTCCTCGGCGCTGGCCGCGGAGAGCACTTGGTAGCCTTCCCCGGTCAGCACCATCTCCAAGGTGCGCCGGATGTTCTTTTCATCATCGACGACGAGGACGGTGGGGGAGACCTGACTCAGCTCTTGGGGCTCGCTACTCATTTGGCAGCTGATAGTTCCCTAGGTAGCCGAGTACTGCAACGTTCGAGGTCTTGACGGGGGTGAGGGCGGGCGGCTCACTGCATTCGCGTCGCGGGAGCGTGAGCGTGGGCGGGAGGTTTGGCTTGCTCTCTGGGGTCGCATTGCAGCAGCGGGAGCGGGGGCGGAAGCTTGGCGACGCACGCGGGTGTTGGATGATTCCACTGTGCGCGGCGCGTTCGGGTGGGGTGGGGCCGGTGTTGCCCGCGCGCGATCCCGATCTCGCGCGCCAGTGCCGTTTTCGGGCGTTGGCGAGCGCGCGTTCAACCTCGCGGAGCCGCTCGAGCAAACCTCCCAGAGCCGAACTAGATCCGTGCGGCACTGCCGCAGTCGCC
>JAUILJ010000172.1 GCA_030433055.1 Polyangia bacterium | reverse complement strand
CGCAGGACGGCCCTGCACTTCCACACGGATCCACAGGGAGCCAAATGCAAAGACGGGAGCGACCCATTGGGGTGCTCCCGTCTCAGGTGCTGCGGGGCTGAAGGACTACTCGGCGTGGGCGCCCAGCGCCTTCAGCTGCTCGACCAGCGCGTCGCCGGTCTGGATCAGACCCGGTTTGTCGTCGGTGCCTGTGTTCTCGCCCTTGAGGATCTTCTGCATGTTGCTCACCTCGCGGCGCAGCTTGATCATGGTGTCGTTGGGACACACGTCGCCCTGGCTGCTCGGGTCCACAGGCACGATCTGGGGATCGCCGCTACCCTTCGTCGGATCACCGCCGGTGTAGCGCTTGAGCTTGTAGGTCTTCTGCCCGTCCTTGATCTCGAACTCCTTGGGCCAGGCGTAGTCCTTCTTGTCCTTGACGTTGACGTCGAAGGGCGCGGGCAGCGGCTGCATCACCGCCCACGGACCTCGGGGCCCACCCTGGAAGTACACGCTCCAGTGCACCTTGGGCTTGGTCTTCTCTTCCAGGAGCTCGGTGATGCCCTTCTTGCTGCCGCTCAGGATGGCCTGAAGGGTCTCCTTCTGGTCGTTGGCCTCCTGAGCACGGCTCGAGTACTCCACGAGCTGGGTGACGAGGGTAGCCTTGAAGCGACCGATATTGGAGCCTGCGAGGTTCGCGCCGCTGAACGCGAGACGCAACTCGCCGAGCTTGGTCACCTCTTCCGCCGGGAACTTGTTCGAGCCGAGCTTGCTGCCCGCGCTCTGGAGCACGTCCGCCAGCTGGCTCGCTTGAGCGTTGGCGTCCTCAATCTCCTTGGCCAGGCGAGCGGCGTCTCCGATAGCGGCCTTGGCGCCCTCGTTGCGGGCGAGCCGATCACCAATGGTGAAGCCGAGCAGGGCGCCCACGGCCGCGCCGACGACACCGATGACGACGAGGCGGAGCTTGCCCTTCTTCTGGGCCGCCACCACCTCCTCGCTCATCTCAACCTTGATCGCCTGGGGCTCGGCGCGCACCGGCGCCTGATCCGCCTCGATGGCGGCGTAGGGATCGGAGGTGTCGACGCGAGGCGCGGGCTTGTTCGAAGGCGACGATGGGGTCGCGAACGGGGGCGCGGGCACGCCCATCGGCTTCGGGATCCCGACCGGAGGCGGCACCGCGCTGGGCGCGCTGCCTGCGGCCATGGTCTTCTTTCCAAGGCGGGCCTTGAGGTCGATTTTCGGCTTCTTTTCTTCGGCCATTTGGGCTCCTCGCCAGTCAGAGAGCTACTGCGCGAGCACGGGGGGTGCGGAGTTCGGGTTCGGGGAGTGACAACGTCGGGAAGCTAGAAAGGAAGCGCGGCCAGAGGGCACCGCGAGGACACTGCTATCGCACGACGGGGGGTGGTTGAACAGTGCCCGAGCGTCCGACCTAGCGGCGGCTCGGGGGCGCCACAGTACAGGCCGCATTCCAGCTCGGCAAGATTGAATGCGAGGGCACAACGACGCTTGGGTGGGGCGAGGAAGGAGCTGTTTGAAGGGACAATCCAGGCCGGTCTCGGCTTGGGTCTGGGGCACCTGGGCTGTCGCCCGAGCGGCGCTTCGGCTGCGTTTCGCGAACGTCTCTTCGCGGCTCCATGGGGCTCTGTTCCCTCTCCCCCCCCAAACCATCAAGCAGCCAGGAAGCGATCGATGCGTTGACGATCTGCGTCGTCGATGCCAACGAACTCGAGGCCCTGGTCGGCGTCCTCGTTGCGCACCGCGCGAGCCCAGATCCAGAGGCTGTCCGATTCGCCGGGCAGCTGCAGCTCCACCGGGAACGCGTCCACGGAACTCTTGGGTTCCGAGAGGCGCAGCGCCCGCATCCCATTTCGGGAGAGGTCGACCGACCTGCACAGGTACGGCTGACCATCGAGGTACTTGTTGAAGTAGACGTCAAAGGGGCGGCGAGTGGACGCGCGGCGTTCAGACATGAACCGGATCGTATCGGAGCTGACCCCGGAACCCGAAATTGCTGTCCGTCCAAGACGAACGGCAGCGTACCCCCCGCACCGCGCAGTCCTCCGAGCGGCACGCCGAGCGCGGCGCCTTGCCAGTCGCGTTGACCAGTCGTCGAGCGGGTGCGAGGCTCCGCGCGTGACCGCCATCCTGGTGATCGACAACTACGACTCGTTTACCTACAACCTGGTGCAATACCTCGAGACGCTCGGCGCGGAGTGCGACGTGCGGCTCAACGACCGCATCAGCGTCGAGGAAGTGGAGGCGCACCCGGCGAGCGGCATCTTGCTCTCACCGGGCCCCGGCACGCCAAACGACGCAGGGGTGACGCTGGACGTGATCGCCAGGCTCGGCGGGAAGAAGCCGCTGTTCGGCGTGTGCCTGGGGCACCAGTCCATCGCGCAGCACTTCGGAGGCGACGTGGTGCGCGCCGGACGTCTGATGCACGGGAAGACGTCAGCCATCGATCACACGGGCGCAGGCGTCTTCAAGGGGCTGCCGAGTCCGTTCGAAGCGACCCGCTATCACTCCTTGTTGGTCGAGCCATCGAGCATGCCTGACGTGCTCGAAATCACTGCTCGCACGCCGGAAGGCGAAATCATGGGCCTGCGCCACAAGAGCCTACCCATCGAAGGCGTGCAGTTTCATCCCGAGTCCATCCTCACCGAGCACGGCATGCGTCTGGTGGAGAACTGGCTGAGGTCGCTGTGAGCGGCCAGCAGCCGGCGAGCGCTGAAGAGCAAGCGCGCTTCGCTGACGCGTTTCATGAACTGGAGCGCGGCGAGCCTGCTGCCGGCAGCGTCGAACGCGTCTTCTCGGCGATCCTGACTGGCGCGTGGACACCGGCCCAGATCGCCGGCTACGTGGTCGCCTTGCGTATCCGCGGGGAATCCGCTCGCACCATCGCGGAAGCCGCGCGCGCCCTGCGCGGCGCGATGTTACCGGTGGAGCACGGTCACGCCGTCGTGCTCGACACCTGCGGCACGGGCGGTGACGGCCACGCTACGCTCAACATCTCGACCGGCGCCGCGATCATCGCGGCGGCTCACGGGCGCGCCGAAGGGGGCTTCGTCGTGGCCAAGCATGGCAACCGAGCGGTATCCAGCCGCTCGGGGAGCGCGGACGTACTCGAGGCCCTGGGCATCGACCTCGGAGGCGGAGACCAAGTCGCCGCCCAGCTGCTCGACCGCGTCGGCATCGCCTTCTTGATGGCTCCGAACCACCATCCAGCGATGCGTTTCGCAGCGCCGGTACGCCGTGAGCTCGGCGTGCGCACCCTGTTCAACTGCCTGGGCCCGCTCGCAAATCCCGCGGGTGCCACGCACCAGCTGCTCGGCGCCTATGCGGATGAGCTGTTGCCAGTCCTCGCGGAAACGTTGCGAGATCTGGGTTCGAAGCGCGCCTGGGTGGTGCGCAGCGCGGACGGCCTGGACGAGATCAGCCCCTTCGGCCCGACACGGGTGATCCAGCTCGATCGAGGCAAGCTGGAGGAGCACAGCGTGTCCCCCGAAGACTTCGGCTTGTCGAAGAGCCCCGCTGGCGCAATCGCAGGTGGGGACGCTGCCTTCAACGCCGATGTCTTGCGTCGCGTGATCGGGGGTGAGGCGCACCCTTCTCGCGACGCATTCCTACTCAACGCCGCTGCTTCGCTGGTTGTCGCCGAGGGGCTCGAACCGCGGGCGGCCACGCGAGCCGCCACGGCCGCCGTCGACTCCGGCGCCGCGCGCAACGTGCTCGAGACCTGGCAGGCGCTCTCCAGAGCGGGCGGCCGTGGCGAGTAAGGGCGTGCTGGGGCGCATCCTGGAGCGCAAGCGCCAGGAGGTCGCCAACCTGAGAGCCAGCCCGCCGCCAGCACCCGGTCCAGCGCCGCGCACTCTCGGACTGCGGCGAGAGGGTCGCGGCCTCGGCCTGATCTGCGAGATCAAGCGCCGCTCCCCGTCCGCGGGTGATCTGGACCAGACGCTTTCCGTCGTCGAGCGAGCCCAGAGCTACGCTCAGAGCGGCGCCGATATGCTGAGCGTGCTGACCGATGAGCACTTCTTCGGCGGCTCCTTCGTCCACATCGAACAACTCCGCGCGGCAAATAACCCACTCCCGATCCTGTGCAAGGAGTTCATCATCGATGAGATCCAGCTCGACCACGCGCGTCACGTGGGCGCGGACGCGGTGCTGCTGATCGTGCGCTGCCTCGGTGAGCGCACTGCGGAGCTACTCGCCGGGGCCAAGGCGCGAGGCCTGGCAGCGCTGGTGGAGATTGTCGACCACGCTGAGTGTCGCATCGCCCTGGACGCCGGAGCTGAGCTGGTGGGCGTCAATTCGCGCGACCTCGACAGCCTGGAAATCGACGTGGATCGCGCGGCCAGCGTGTTGGCGTCACTGCCACCTCACATCATCGCCGCCCAGCTGTCGGGTCTTCGCACCCCGGACGACGTACGGCGGGTCGCCCAGGGGCGCGCCGACGCCGCGCTGATCGGTGAGACGCTGATGCGGCAGCGCGATCCGAGCGCGCTGCTGAGCAGCTTGCGCGCCGCAGCCGGCGAGCGCTGAGCCCGGGGCCTCGGTCAGCCGCGCTCGGTCACGCTGACGCTTGTTCGCTGGAACGGCAGCTCGTGGGCTATGCTGTGAGAATGCGCTGGGACGCGCTCACGGATTTGTACCTGGATCATTTGCGAGTGGAGCGCGCGCTCAGCCGCCACACCGTGGCTGCCTACGCTCGGGATCTGGACAAGTGGTGTCGATTTGCAGCAGATCGCGGCCGTGAGGAGCTGAGCGTCGCGGATCTCGACCTCGTCGCAGCCTGGCAGCGGCAGCTGCACCAAGCCGGCCTCGGCGCGCGCAGCAGCGCCCGGCACCTGTCCGCGCTCCGCGGGCTGACCCGCTTCGCCATCCGAGAGGGAGCGCTGCAGCACGATTTCACGGCGCTCGCGACGCGACCCAAGGTCCCTCGCCCCCTGCCCCACCCCCTCACGGAGAGTGAAACCCTGGAGCTGCTCGACGCGCCCAGCGCGGACTCACCCACCGGTCGTCGGGATCGCGCCATGCTGGCGCTCGGCTACGCGGCGGGCCTTCGCGTCTCCGAGCTGGTGTCACTCCGGATTGGAGATCTGGATCTTCAGCGCGGGGTCGTCAGCGCACTGGGCAAAGGCAACAAGCGCCGCTTGGTGCCCATCGCCGATCTCGCGCTGGAGCGTCTCACGGCCTACCTCGAGGCGCGCTTGGTGCGGCCTGCCGATCTCGACTGGGTGTTCGCGTCACCCCGCGGTGGCCCCCTGACGCGTCAGGCGTTCTGGAAGATCGTTCGGCGCCACGCGCTTTCCGCGGGGCTCAGTCAGCGGGTCCACCCCCACCAGCTGCGCCACTCCTTCGCGACCCATCTGCTACGTGGTGGCGCCGATCTGCGCAGCGTCCAGACCTTGCTCGGTCACGCCGACGTGTCGACCACCGAAGTGTACACCCAGGTCACGCGGGACCATGTGCGGGAGGCGCATCGCCGCAGCCATCCCCGAGGTTGAGGAGCAAAAGCCTTCACCCCACGAGCTGGGGAGTGGTAGGCGGAGCGCCGCTCGGTTAAGGATCCCGAAACCTCGTGTCGCCAATGATTGCTCGTTTCTGTGTGGAGGAGTCCACCACCACCGAGACACCCGTCGTGGTGGAAGTGCCCCATGCAGGGCTCGGCGCAACAGCCGAGGAGCTGAACACGCTCGTCGCTCCGGCAGGGTCGCTGGCGCGGGACGCAGACCTGTACGTCGACGAGCTGTATGCCGACGCGCCCAGCCTGGGCGCCACGCTCATCTACTCCACGGTGAGCCGCTACATCTGTGATCTGAACCGGGCACCTCAGGACATCGACGCACTCGCAGTCGTGGGTGGGCGCGCGCCAGCCGCACCCCATGGCCTGGTCTGGCGCAGTACGACCGATGGCGCTCCTGCGTTGTCCCGTCCCCTCAGCGCGCCGGAGCTGGAAGGGCGGCTCGAGGCCATTTATCGGCCGTACCACGACGCGCTGGGTCGCCTGCTGGAGCGCAAGCGATCGCGCTTCGGCTTCGTGATCCTGCTGTGCGGCCACTCCATGCCTAGCCGCGGTCGCCCCGACGCTCTGGGGCGCGCGACCGAGCGCGCAGACGTCGTCCCCGGGAGCCGGGGTGGCACCAGCGCTCACCAGATCGTGATCGACCTCGCCGATCAGGAGGCGAAACGTCGAGGATACAGCGTCTCCCACGACGACCCCTACCGCGGTGGGTTCTCCACCGCCCACTACGGGCGCCCGGCGCTGGGGGTGCATGCGCTCCAGATCGAACTGGCACGCCGTCTCTACATGGACGAGCAGACTCTCGCGAGAAAACCCAATGATTTCCAGCGCACACGGGAGTTCTGCCGCGGCGTCGTCGAGCGCCTGGGCGAGCTGAGGCTCAGCTGAGAGCACTTGGACAGCGGGATCTCGCCGCTCACATCCCCGGCGTCATGCCAAGTCAGCGAGGCGTTCGGGCCCACCGCGGACAAAGCTGACAAAGACTTTCTTGCGCGTTCCTGACCCGCCGAGCGCGAAGTCCTTGTACGCGGGCTCGGAGCGCGCTTAGCTGATGTCACTCCGCACCCCTGGAGTCGTCCCCGTTCTCTCGGTGGATCGAGTCGTTTTGCGCCGCCCCCATGGCAGTCACCAATCCAGCTCCCAAGCGGGGCCCCACCTCGGGGATCCACAGCGCGGCCAAGGTTCGTGAGAAGCCAACCCTGGCGTCCGAAGCATTGCGCGAAGATCTCGCGCCTGCCGAGCCAGGTCGTGTCCAGTTTCGCTTCTGGCTCGTGGGGATCGCCGTGGCTCTGGTCGGCTTGGGCTTCGCGTTCCGCCACGGCATCGGCAACCCCGAACTGCGCTGGCAAGCGGCGACGGTCTCGTTCTCTGCAGCGGGGGCGCTGATCGCGACGGCACTGTTGCCCTTCGGCTATGGGCTGCGGGCGGGAGTCAGCCTGGCTATCGGGATCGGCTTGATGGCGCTGGGGCTACGTGGGAGCGGCCCACTGAGCGGGATCGCGCTCGATGGTGGATTGCTGCGCGACCTGACGCGACTCATCACGTTGACGTTCCTGCCCGCAGCGCTGCTGTTTCGCGCCCACTATCGCGCCTATCGCCGGGCCCGCTACATGCTGGCTGCAGCACTGATCCTGAGCCTGCCCTTCGTCGTGACCGAGGGGCTGCTTGCCCTGAACGACTCCGCTGAGGTCGTCACACGGGTCGCCGCGGGGGTAAACGTCCTGGCGGTGGTCTGCAGCCTGTTCGGCTTCACCAGCTCCGCAACCAGCGGCGGCGGCTCCTGGTGGGCGATGTTCGTGCTGTTCCTGGTGCCCGTGGAGATCGGGCTTCGGCAGTTCACACCTCTGGCCGACGCGGATACGGGCTACCTCCTCTACCCAGCGACGGCTCTCGGCGTGCAGTGCGCCTCGATGCTGGCCGCCCTCGGCCTGTTTCAGGTGGTCGCCGCGCGCTTCGGCTCCCACGCTCGAGATACCAGCCTGCCCGCCCCCAAGGTCACGCCGGTGCCTGCAGTCACCCCCGCCGCGCCCCAGGCTCCAGCCGCCGGTGGCGCGGTTCAACACGGGAGCGGACGAGCTGCGGATCCCCCCAAGGCGCTGCGCCAGACCCACTGACGCCTCCCCCCCGGGCCCCGCCCCACGACAGTCGGCGGCCGACCTGAAGATTTGTGCGGCGGGTGCTTGAACAGCTCAAACCCTTGAGCTAGGTTCCGCGCCCTCCAATGGCTAGAAGTGATTTTACCGGCAAGCGGCGTATGCGTGCCCGCAACGTCTCGCACTCCAACATCAAGACCCCTCGCTGGCAGCACGTGAACGTGCAGCGCCGGCGCTTGTGGGTGGCTGAACTCGGGCGTTATGTGACGCTCAAGCTCACGACCAGCGACCTGCGCACGATCGACAAGATCGGCGTGCTGGAGTACGCGAAGCGCCACGGCGTCAAGATCGCCTGAGCCAGGCGCTCCGACGGATCTGAACGACCACGAGCGGCCACTCCTACTGGGGTGAGCCGCTCTTCGTGTTTCTCTATCGCTCTCGCTGCCCCGCTCTCAGGGTTCGGGGGTGAGACGAGCCGCGGCTACTTCACGCGCTCCACGCGGCGGGTGCCTGCGTCGCGCATCAGCATCAGGCTGGGCGTGTCCACCCGAGCAGCTGCAGGCTGAGCGACGATCGCAGTCACCGCGCCGTTGTCACCGAGCAGCAAGCCAATGGGAGCAGGCGCCGCGAGAGCGCTGCCCGGCTTCTGGCGAGGCACACCCCGCATCACCGGGAGCGCCCCCAGGGGTGCTCGTAGCTCGAGCCCCTCGAGTGTTGGCCCCGAGACCCGCTGGAAGCTGATGCCAGCGAAGCTGCCGTGGACATCGACAGCGAGGGCGACCCGGGTGTTCTCCCTGGGAACCTCCGCCTCGCCAGCCCAGGGCGGCTCCTGAAGCTTGCCGCACTGGGCCTCTCGAGTCGTCAACGGCACGTCGAGACCTTGCTGCGGAGCGAGATCCTCCGCGGACACCACACCGCCCTCGGACGGCCCGGCGAGCAACGTCAGCGCCCGCGCGAACAACGGGTCGCGCAGCGCATTTCCACCCAGCTGCCGTACGCGCTCGAGGGAGTCTACCCGAGCGCCACCCGCCTTCTTCGCAATCTGCAGACCGGGGCGAAGGACGCTGGCGATACTGGTGCCCGATTGATACGCGCAAGCGACGGCGGCGGCGGCGATCCCACACGGGATTGCGATCCGCGCGGCAACAGGCACTTCGGCTTCGCTCATGAAGCCTCGCGGGCGCTTTACCCCTAGGCCAGGCTGGCGAAGCCGCCCGTCGAATGCCCGACCTCCGGCGCCCACGCCCCCCAAGACGATCGACAACGGGGAGAAGAGCACGTCGTCGCTCTGGGCTGCGGCGGCAAAAAAACCGGCCAGACAGGCGCCGAGCGCCGTCGCCCCCCCACCCAGTGCCTCAGCAGTGACCTCGTCCACCAACGCGTCGTTGGCACAAGAGAGCGCCCGCCGGCTCACCCTTCCTCTCCGTCATCAACGTCGTCATCGACCTCATCGTCAGCGCCGTCCACTTCAACCCCGTCGAAGTCGGCCCAGGCGCCCGCGGCGTCGCTCAGCAGCTCGTGACGCAGTCCACGAGCAAGGCTCTTCGCGCTCGTCCCCTCGACCACCACGAACGCTTCCTCGGCATCTGCCAGGCGCTCGCCGATGCGATCCGCTGCGCCACTGGTTATGCGCCCACCCGCTCCGATGGCGCGGACGCGCGTGTAGATCACCGCCCCCGAGGTGGCGGCCTCGATGCTGAGGTCAGTCACCAAGGTCAGCTCGTGCTCTGCGCACCAGTCCTGAGCCTGCTGTGGCGACCAGGGGCCGCGGGGCTCCCAGGCGACACGCACTCCCCAGGACTTGACCTCGGAGATGAGTCCAAGCAGGCGCTCGCGCCCCCGAGCGCTCGGTGTCACGCCCGGGCCACTCTGCAGCACGAACCACTCCGCCTCCACGGACGCCACCGCCCGCTGGGTGTACCCGAGCGCCTTCTCATAGGCCTCGCCAGGCTCGAGGTTCATCAGCGCCTTCGGAGACATCACGCTGAACACGAAGTCTTCGGGTACCGACGCCTTCCACTCCCTGAGTCGAGGTGGCCGCGGCAACGTCCCGACGTCGGCTCGCAACTCCAGCAGGTTGAAGCTCTGAGCGTAGCGCGCGAGCTTGCCCATGAGCGCCGCTTGACCGATGCATAGCCGCATAAGGTCGCGAGTTGTGCCAAAGACTCCCCCGCCGCGCCAGCTCCCAGTCCGCTTTTCCCCTGGGCGGTGATCGGCGGCTCACTCAGAGCCCGCTGGAGGCGACGCCCTCGAAGTCGAACCACTGTGTCGGATAGCGCCGGATCCACTCCAGCAGCCCACCCAGCACTTCCTCACGCGCAACCTCGAGCTCTTCGCGCGTCGCCCGACGCGAGAAGCTGCGCGGCTGCTGGATCTGCAATCGATAGTCAAACACCCCCACGCGAGACGCAAACGCGGCCACGACTGGGGCGCCGGTCAGCGCCGAGAGCCGGAATGGTCCTTCGGGCACCGATTCCGGGATCCCCGATCGTTGCCAGCGATCGAGCTGGAAGGCCAGCGCTCGGCCCGGCCCGAGCGCCCGCCGCCAGCTGAGCGCCTCCAGCGGGTGCTCTCCAACGTGGAGCACATGCACGCCCCCGGCGCGACGCAGCTCGTCGTGGAACGCACGCGCCGACGGATTCGGCTCCCGGCGCATCACGATACTCACCTCCAAGTCCTCGCGCTGAGCAAGCAGCGGCGCGGCTGCGTCCCAGGGCCCGACGTGGGCTGTCACCAGGATCACGCCGCGATCACGAGCCAGGGCGTCCTCGAGATGCTGCCCCCCCTCCACACGGATCGTTGGAGTGACGTCACGGCCCGCCGCGAGCGCCATCCCTTCCGCGAGGCAAGCCGCGTAGCTGGCGAACGTCCTCAGCGGGCCGAGTGAAGAAGGCACTCCGAGGCGTCCCAGATTGCGCGCCACGTGACGACGCTGCGCCGGCATGAGCGCGGCAAACGCCAAGCCGATGAGCGGAGGACTGTAGCGGAGCCACCAGTCAGGACCATGGCGTGCGCCAAGCAGCGCCAAGCGGCGCAGGTTGAGGGAGTCGACTGAAAGCAAGGTGAGCGCTGAGAGGGACTCGAAGCGCGCCGAAGGGGCGTGCTGCGGGAGGTGGAGCCGCGGCGTCGGCTACTTCAGGGCCGCGAGCTTGCGCTTCACGCGGGCTTTGTCAACGGGTCCCTCGCCGGTCAGCGCGCGCTTGTACGCTGCCCGCGCGGGCCCTTTGTCCTTCTGAGCGACCGCGATGTCCCCCGCGATTTCCCAGGCGGGCCCCCACTTCGGATATTCCTGAGTTGCACGCTCGGCGAAGGCACGACCCGTCGTGGGTCGATCGTGCTTCAGACAAGCCTTCGCGGCGTGCACCAGCGGGCGGGGATCCTCATGGGCGTATCCGTAGGCCAACTCGTACGCTTCGATTGCGACGTCGATGTCTCCCAGGGCCGCCAAGGCGTCCGCCTCGAGCAGCTTGGCACCAGCGTCGTTCTTCACCAGCTTCTGGGCTGCCTGCGCGGCCTTCAACGCCGCCTGGTGGTCGCCCTTCTTCAGCTGAACCCGCCCCAGCTCCACGCGCCAGTCGGCGCGCTTGGGATCGGTCTTGAGGGCCTCGGACAAGCTCTTCAGCGCGTCATCGAGCTTTCCCATCGCACGCAGCGAGACTCCGCGCCCAGCCAGCGCGTCTCCATAACCAGGGCGGATGGTCAGCGCCGACGCGAACAGCCCCTCGGCTTCGCTACCGGGCTCGAGCGCCTCCCCGAGAGCCACCAGCACTTCGGGCGCG
>JAUILJ010000171.1 GCA_030433055.1 Polyangia bacterium | reverse complement strand
CTCTCGAGAAATTGTTCCACCGTCACAGGCAGCGGCGAGCTCGGGGAGCGGTCGGAAAATCCCGCGAGAACTCGACAAGATCGTCTTGAAGGCGCTCGCCAAAGATGTGAACGAAAGGTACGCTACAGCGTCACAATTCGACGACGACTTGCGCGCGTTCGCGCAACGCGTGGTGCCGCAAAACCCTCAAAGTTCCCAGGCATCTCACGGGTCCCCCACGATCACGAGTCAGTGGGAGGCTACAGGTAGGGAAAGTGCCAAACGCTTCATGCAAGGCGCCTTCCCACAGAACGCCAAGAGTCCCGTCCCTAGTCTTGGAGTCCATCAGGAGAACCGCATGAGCGACAAAGGCGGAAGCGATCTCGACGTCTTCGACGGCCTAGCCAACAAGAAGCGTCAGACCGTGCAGATGCCCAGTGGGCCAAGCGCACCAGCGCCCCCCAGTGGGCCGCCATCAGCCAGGCCGCCGACGCCCCCGCCCGCGCCGCGCCAAAAGACGTTGCTTGGGTTACCCGCACCGACTGCGGCACCAGCGCCGCCGCCGAGTCGCGGTCCAGCGCCACCCCCCAGCCGCGTGTCTGGCCCACCTGGGCCTCCCACGAGTCGGGCTGGAGGCAGCCTACCCCCTCCCGCCGTGCCCTCGCAGCGCGGCAGTCTGCCACCGCGTCCGCCGCCGCCATCAACCGCGGCGCCGGTCGACATGGACTGGGACGACGAGGACGAGAAGACGGCGATCTACGACAAGTCCGGCACCGAGGACGCGGCGCGAGCACTGCTGCGTAGCGCACCTCCACCGGCCGCCGGGGCGCCGCCACCACCGCCAGCGTCCAGCGCTGCCGGCCTGGTATCCAGCGGGGCCCCGCCTCCTGCGCCCATGAGCGCGCCACCCAGCATGCAGCCGGGCATGGGGCAGCAGATGGCTCCCCAGTCCATGCAGCAGCCGCACTCGATGCAGCCCCAGCAGATGGCGCCGCAGTCGATGCAGCCGCAGATGGCGCCGCACATGCAGCAGATGCCGGCGCAGGCCGTCATGCAAGCGCCGCCTCAGAGTTCCGGCGCGCGCTCCGCGTTGCTCGCGGTGGCAGCGCTGCTGGTGGTCGGTCTGGTGGCTGCTGCGATCTTGCTCTTGCGGCCTCCGGGCACCGGCAAGCTGGTCGTCACCGTGGCGGGGCCGAACAATCGCGCGGTGGACGCCCTTCAGGTCTACGTCGATGGCGCGAAGAAGTGCGAAGCCTCCCCGTGTATCCTCAAGGATATCGAGTCGGGCACGCACATGGTGCGCGTCGTGGCCTCGGGCTATCAGGAAACCGCGGATCAGGCCATCAAGGTTCCCGGTGGGGACGAGGCGCTGCTGAAGATCGATCTCGCTCCCGCTACCGGTGGGACGGGCGTGAAGGTCACCGCTGAGGGCACGGGTCTCAAGCTCTACGTCGACGGCAAGGAAATCGGTCCCCTGCCTCAAGAGCTGAAAGACATGACCCCCGGCGAGAAGGTGATCAAGGTCGCTGGCAGCGATCGCTTCGAGGAGTGGGAGCAGAAGGTCAGCGTCGAGCAGGACAAGATGAAGGACATCGGTCCGCTCAAGCTCAAGGTCAAGAAGGGCCTCGCCCACATCAAGCTGGGTCAGAACGCCCAAGGCGCTCGCGTGGTGCTGGTCAGCGGCAGCGACCGTCGGCCCATCCCTCAAGACAAGCTGAGCGGCGATCGAGGCCTGAAGATCGACATCACCACCGACAAGCCGTACCGCATCGAGGCCACGAAGAAGGGCTTCAGCAACTACCGGAAGGACATCGTCTTCGAGGACGGCCAAGCCGAAAAAACCTTCGAAATCACGATGTTCGAGGTGGGCAAGGAGCCCCCTCCCGACAAGCAGCCCGTGGCTACTGGTGGAACCAAGCCTCCCCCGACGGGTGGGGGCACCGAGCCGCCGGCCGCGACAGGCAACGGCACCATCAACATCAACTCCATCCCGGTGTCCAACGTGATCCTCGACGGCCGCCCCCTGGGACAGACGCCCAAGACCGGCATCAGCGTCTCCCCGGGGAATCACACGGTGGTGTTCGTCCACCCCGAGCACGGGCGCAAGGTGCGCAGCGCGAAGGTCGACTCTGGCAAGAGCGTGACCGTCGCAGTGCGCTTCCCCTGAGCTCGCGAAGGCACGCCTCAACGCGCCTCCGGACCTCACCGGGGGCGCGTCGGCGTTTTGTGCCTCACAGCCTTCCACGATCGTTCGGGGGGGTGAGACGCGTTGTCTCGAGCGCTGCTCAGTGCATCTTCGCTGCGTCTCGCAGCGCCGCGGACTCTCCCCAATCCGTCCAGTCACTGGTGCACCACACGATGGGATCGCCAGGTGCCTTTGCCTCGGACGGTGACCGCCCATCGCAGCGCCCCGCTGCCTTGTCCGCCTCGATCGGCGGTCCGATCACCAGGAAGCGGTTCTTGTCGACGGCCGGCAGCGTGCGGTCCCGAGCCTCACGCAGCCGATCCAGCCGGCGCTGAACGCGATCCCTCGCCCCCTGTGAGAGCTTCGTCTGCATGTACCCGAGCGCCATCTTCTGGATCTCGGGGTCATCGCTCACCGCGAGCACCCGCTCGAGGAAGCGCTCCGTCGCTTCCTCCTCACCCGCGCTCGAGAACAGGGTCGCCGCGGTGATGCACTGGTAAGGCAGGTTCTCGTTGCTGCCGATCAGCTCACAGGCGCGAGCCAACACGCGGGCCCCGTCGAGCCGCCACTGCTTGAAGAGCTTTTCGTCCCCCAGGTGCGGCGGTGCGATGTAGGCGATGTACTGGCCGGCTGTCAGCCAAAGGAAGCTGTCGTTCGGCAGCTCCTTCATGCCGCGCTCCAGGATTTCCCGCGCCTTGAAGAAGTCTGCCCGCGTCGCCTTCTTCGCCTGGAGCACGAGGAACGTGTCGGCGTAGCGGTACGGATCGGCGAACTTCGGATCCAGCGTGGCGATGGTGTCCAGGTACTCTCCAACGAAATCGAAACCGCGCCGCTCGTGGACGTGCAGCCCGTACGAGACCAGTACGTGAGCGTAGATCACGTCCGCCAGTGCCGCGCGGTAACCCAGGCTCGCCACCACGGTTTGATCCGGGCTCGGCAGGGGATAGACGTCGTTCTTCGCCTTGAGGCCGGCGTGGCGCTCTACCAGCCGCTCGTGACTCAAGGCTACGCCCAGGCCGCACACCAGCATCAGGAGCACGCAGATCAACGTCTGCAGATCACCCTTCGGTGCCGCGGCAGGCGGCCTCGACGGCCGTGCTGACTTGGCCTTGTTCGGCCGCTCAGAGTGCGCTGGGGAGCTATTCGACTTCACGCTGGATATCCATGGGGAAGACTACGGGCAGCTCGCCATCCTTCGTCTCGCCCGAGATCTCGAAGGTACTGCGAAGCCCGTCGCCATCCAAATCCCCATGTGCCCAGGCGCGAAATGTGCTGTGGCCCTTGGCGTTCCTGCTCTCGAAGGCGAACGAGTAGGCGTGCGGCACCGTCCACTCGAACTCCAGCTGACGCCAGGTCGGGTTCTCCCAGGTCCCCGGCGGGTCAGTCGTCAGCTTCCCCATTGGCACTTCCGCTGGGGTGAGCGGCACCGACTCTGGATACGCCACCTCCGCCGGACGCCCAGCGGCGAGCGCCGTGGCGCGGGTCGCCAGGCGCTTGAGCCCGTCCACCGGCTCAGCCAGACGAGACGCGTGCAAGTTCTCGAAGAAGCTCGGGATAGCGGCCGCCAACACGGAGCCGAGGAGGGCAACCCCAATGGCTGCTTGCACGGGTGTCCACTGACGCATGGGCGGGCGCACGCTAGCACAGCGCTTGACAACGTCAGGCCCAACGTGAACGCTTTGGCTCGTTCGGGGGTGAGGAATCCCTGGCCCACGCCTGCTTCCACTGTGGGGTAGTCGCAATGGCTCCAAGCGCGAAGCTGGGGCTCGGACCGTCGCGAGGCGGCCGAGACCGACGCGAGGAGCCCGCGTGAGCAGCGCAGCGATACTCGAGTATCGCGAGCAGCGCAGCAACGAGCCGGGCTCCACAGCGAGAGGATCGGACGCTGGAGCAGGCGCGAGACCCGATCCGCGCGCAGCGCGGGGATGGCCTCCCGGAGAAGCTGGTTCGATTTCGAGCCCCCGCTACCAGCCGTTTTGCTCGCCGTGAGGCCCCAGATGAATTTTCCCCGCGGCAATATCTAGAACAACAGCCGTTCAAGGACGGCAACCCCGTGAACCTCCAGAGGTCGCGCAATCACGCGCCCATCAACCAACGAAACACCTCTGGAGACAATGAAATGAAACAACTAGCCATCGCAACCACTACATCGACGTCGCTCGTCGACATCGGCACCAACCTCACCAACAAGCGCTTTCGCAGCGATCGCCGCGCGATGCTCGGGCGGGCGTTCAGGGCCGGCGTCGAGCGCATCGTGGCGACCGGAGTCAGTGTCCAGGGTAGCCGCGATGCGTGCGACCTGGCGAGCGAGCTTGCTGCGGAGCGCGCTCGTCGCGCGTCCCAGGGCTCCCTCACCCCCGATCTACCTGCGGTCTCCTTTACCGCTGGGATCCACCCGCACCACGGCGCCGAGTGCGGCCCCTCGGCGCTCGCCACGCTACGAGAGCTGCACGCCTCCCCGCTGTGCGTCGCCGTCGGGGAGTGCGGACTCGACTACAACCGCAACTTCAGCTCTCCCAAGGCTCAACGGGCTGCGTTTGCGGCCCAGCTCGCCCTCGCGGCTGAGCTTGGCAAGCCAGTGTTCCTCCACGAGCGCGAAGCCCACGCGGACTTCGTCAGCATCCTGAAGGACCACCGCCCCTCCCTGGTCGGCGGCGTGGTGCACTGCTTCACGTCGGATCGCGCGGCGCTGGACAGCTACCTCGAGCTCGATCTGCACATCGGGATCACCGGCTGGATCGCGGACGAACGCCGCGGCCAGCACTTGATCGAGCTAGTGCGGCTGATCCCCACGGATCGCTTGATGATCGAGACGGACGCACCGTACATCTTGCCGCGAAACATGCCGACCAAGGCACAACCGAAGGACAAGCGGAACGAAGCAGCGTTCCTGCCCTACGTCCTGAGCGCGGTGGCTGCTGCGCGGGGTGAGTCCGAGACGGACGCGGCGCGGCACACCACGGAGACGGCGCGCGCGTTATTGGGGCTCGAGTGACCCCAGGCTCGGGTAACGCTCGATGGAGCACGAGCGGGGCGCTGGCGCGCCTCACCCCCGGCCCCGGCTGACCAAGGACTAGCCGCCACACTGGTAGGCGAAGGTGCCTGGAGGCTCCTGACCGCACTGCTGCATGTAGCAGAGGCCCGATGAGCACTCCTTGGCGTAGCTGCAGCTCTGTCCATCGGAGCGCTTGGGTTCACACGTCCCATGGCCCCCCAGCGTCGCGTTGCAGAACAGTCCTGTGGCGCAGGCGTCCTCTAGGAACCCTCGACAGGCTCCGCCTTCCGTCGGCCGGGGCGCGCACTGAGCCATCTCGCCGCAGTAGTAGCCGCTGACGCAGGAGAACATCTGGCACTGGTCTCCGGGCTGGCCGCTGATCGGCGTACACTGACTCCCCCGGCAGGTATTCCCCTCGGCAACGACGCAGTAGCGTTCGATGAAGTCCTTGGTGGCGACCCCGGAGAACGCGTTGCCCTTTTCTGGCCAGGGTAGCTCGCTCGTCCAGGTACATGCGTCGCCAGCGTGGACGTTCATGAAGCCGATGCAGCGATCTGCACCGTCGTCGTAGCGACACTTCACCGTCACGCCGCTCACCTGGGCGCAGTCGTCGTCGTCCGAGCACAGCTCGCCCAGGGCGCTGTTTCCCACCCACACGTGACGACAGCTCTCGGGGGTACTCCGGTCACATGCCTTTGCTGCCGCCAGCCGATCCTCGAGGCACTGCTTCAAGCCGGCTTGGCTCAGGTGGTGCCCCGCAGCGACCTGCGCCTTGGCCTCGTCTTGCAGCTTCGACATTTCCCCTTGGATATACTGCTCACAACCAGACTGGTCGTAGGGGTTTCCATCCTCGGCGCAGCACGGCTCGATGGCAGGGCAGTAGCTGTCGGCATAGCCGGAAAACGCTGCTTCGATCGCGGCTTCCTCGGCGCTGGTGTCTACCGTACCTCCGACGCCAGCGGCTCCGCCGCTGCTCATGACTCCGCCACTGCCTGCGGCCCCGCCACTGCCTGCGGCTCCTCCGCTGCCTTCGCCCGCGCCGCCGCTGCTTCCGCCGACCCCGGTGCTTGCACCGGTGCTTCCTGCGTCACCGACATCCGCGCCTCCGGCGCCTGCTGAAGTGCCGCCGGAGCCTGAGTTACCGGAGCCTGCCGCGCCCACACGGGTCCCCGATGCGTCTCCACCACAGCCGGATGCCGCGCTCAACACGATCGCCAGGCAGACCAGCGACTGCCCTGTTCCCCACCTGCTCACGTTGCATTCTACGCCCGCTAGCCGCGGGCCTGCCCAAACGTGAGTCTCGATGGGCCTCACTTTTCCGCGCATGCTGCTTCCGCAAGACTTTTCAAGGACTCCCGGTCGCAGGCGGCGATCCCTGCCGCCTTGCAGTGCTGTGTGGCCTTGCTCCAGGCTTGCTCCGCTCGACCCGACGTCGCGCGCTCTTCGAGCACCGCGACCTGAGCCGAAAGCTCCACGCCATAGGCCGTGCGCTGGTCCTCCGTCGCCGTCGCTTCAGTCAGGTAACCGCCGATCACTGCCAGGCTGCGCTCCGCGGGTGCGTAGCAAAACACGACTCGCGCGTGGTCGAGCTGGGCGGCGTGAAGCTGGGTGAAGCGCTCCGACGCCCTGGACACGCCAACGCTCCCCGCGAAGAAGCCCACCCCGCAGGCAGCGACCGCCACGACCCCGGCGTGCACTAGCGACCAGCGCCCCGGGGGTTTCCCCGAGGTTTCAGGCGACGCTGGCGCTTGGGGAGCGTCAGTCACGCTGCTTGCATCCGCGCTGCACCAGTTCCCGCCAGCGCTCGCGGGTGCAGGTTTCACAGCCTCTGAGCGCCTCGGCCCAGTGCGCGTTGGCGGCATCCGCCCGCTCGAGGCGCTCGTTCAGCACCGCGACCAACCCCGCAGCATAGCGCACGTCAGCCGCGACGACCGGCGCGCGCCCCTTGAGCTCAGACAGGTGACCCTCGAGCCTCGGAAGCGCTACATCGGGCGGTGCGTGACAGAACAGCGCGCTCGCTTCCTGCGCCCTGACCGTCGCGATCCAAGCACGAAATACCTCGTCGCCCCGCCGCTCTGAATGCACGCCGTACCATGCGCCCGGCGCGGCACCGAGCACCGCGAACAGCAAGAGGTGTGAGGATCTCAGCTTCATCTTCCACGGCACAGAATCTTCCACGGCACAGACGCACCCAGCCCCTGGCACCGACGCACGCACCTTACCAGAACCACGCCGATGGCTGGCAAGAGCGGAAGCGGTCGCCGGGAACGTTCGACAGACCATGCCTGGTCGGGCGCCGCACGAGTATGCCCAGCTCAACCCAGGTCAAACAAAGCAGCCACGTCAACGCGAAGTACGGCGCCACGTCAGCGCGGCCCCAGAGCAGGGCTGGCGGTCCGACCGCTGGCCACGCAAGGACATAGATTCCGGCATCCGCTCTTGTCGTGGCGCTCGGCAAGCCCGGGTTCGTCGCCCCAGCTCTTGTTGACGACGCGGCCGCGGCGCATTCCGGGGCGTGTGCCTCTCGCCAGCTCGCACCGATCGCCTGGTCATGGGACAATCCAGCCAGATGCGCACCGACTTCAAGTGGACAACACCGAAACAAGCCACGCGAGACGAGGTGAGCTACTGGGCGTCTCGCAGCGTTGAAGAGCGGGTCGCGGCAGTCGAGACCATTCGACGCGCAACGATAGGGATTTATGGCGACACTCCCTCCCGACTGGAGCGAACTGATTGGGTTATTCGAAACTCACAGGGTGAGGTTCTTGATTGTGGGAGCTCACGCACTGGCAGCGCACGGTAGGCCCCGCGCCACTCTGGACTTGAACCTCTGCGTCGAGCCCACGCACGCCAACGCAGCGCGCGTATGCGCTGCACTAGCGGAACTCGGATTCGTTGCCTTGGGGAAAGCCGTCGACGAGTTCGCAACACCGCAGCGTATGGTCGCGTTGGGCCGAGAGCCGCTTCGAATCGACATCATGACCAGCATCGATGGGGTCGCATTCCCCGAAGCTTGGGGCGGCGCCCTCGAAGCCACGCTGGGTGACCATGCGGTCCGTTTCCTCGGCCGCGAGGCACTCATCAAGAACAACCTCGCAGCCGGCCGAACGAAGGACCTACTGGACGTGGCCCTGTTGGAAGAGGGCCACGACTAGCACGCCTAGAGCTTGTCGAAATCGCTCTTGTCGTGGCGCTCGGCGAGGCCGGGTTCGTCGCCCCAGCTCTTGTTGACGACGCGGCCGCGACGCACCGCGGGCCGCTTGGCGATCTGCTCGGTCCAGCGCAGCACGTTCTTGTACTCGTGCGCCGAGAGGAACTCCGCCGCGTCGTAGGCCTTGTTCTTCAGCACGCCGCCGTACCACGGCCAGATGGCCATGTCGGCGATCGAGTATTCCTCAGCCAGGTACTCGTGGTCCGCCAAGCGACGGTCGAGCACATCCAGCTGGCGCTTCACCTCCATGGCGTAGCGGTTGATCGGGTACTCTTGCTTGGTCGGTGCGTAGGCGTAGAAGTGGCCAAAGCCTCCACCGAGCAGCGGCGCCGCGCCCATCTGCCAGAACAGCCAGCTCAGGGCCTCCGTCCGCTTGCTCGGGTCCTTGGGCAGGAAGGCGCCGAATTTTTCCGCAAGGTAAAGAAGAATGGCACCCGACTCGAACACTCGCTGGGGCTTCTCCCCGCTCCGGTCGAGCAGCGCTGGGATCTTCGAGTTGGGGTTGATGTCAACGAAGCCGCTGCCGAACTGATCGCCCTCCATGATGTTGATCAGCCAGGCGTCGTACTCGGCGTCGTGGCCCGCCTCGAGCAGCTCCTCGAACAGGATGGTCACCTTCTGGCCGTTGGGTGTCGCCAGCGAATACAGCTGGAACGGGTGTTCCCCGACCGGCAGCTCCTTGTCGTGAGTCGCACCGGCGATGGGGCGATTGATATTCGCGAAGTTGCCTCCGCTCTCCCTGTCCCAGGTCCAAACCTTCGGCGGCGTGTAGCTCTCAGTCATCTTCTTCCCTCGGTTGTGGCGAGCGACATGCATGGAGCGACGCGCGCCGCACGTCCAGGCCACCCCTGTGTTCCACTGAGGGAACGCTGGTCGGCAACCTACGCAAAATCCAGCCGAGATCGCAGCTTTGGCCCACGGCGATGGGGATTTGTGTGGCGCATTTCGGGTATCAAGGCCCATGCGTCAGGGTGCTTTCTTGCTACTTTTCCTGCTCGGCGTGACCGGCACGGCCGAGGCACAGTCGTCGCCAGGATCGAGGGATGCCCCGACGAACCACGTGGAGGAACGCTGGTACGGCTGGCAGATCATCATCCCCGACGCCCTGGGCTATGCGGGGGTCGCGAGTGGCCTGATCACGGAGACGCGGGCCCTCGCCTTCGCCGGCGCCGGCTCCTACTGGTTGGGCGCCCCGACCGTTCACCTGCTTCACGACCGCGTCGGGGCCGCCGCCGCGAGCTTCGGCTTGCGCAGCGTGACCATCGCCCTCGGCAGCGGCGCGCTGCTGTGCTTCGACAACCAAGGGGACGACGAAGCGACCAACCCGTGGTGCCCAGTCCTGGCCCTCACCAGCATCGCGAGCGCAGTGCCGGCGATCGCCCTCGACCAAACGCTGCTCGCTTACGAAGAAGTCGACATCCCGACCACCACCGTTTCCCCGTGGATCGACCCAGCGCGGGGCTCGGCGGGCGTCGGAGTCTACGGGCGCTTCTAGCTGTCCGCTATCGGCGTTGTTCCATACCTCCACGCGACCGACGCACCGCGTAGGCGATGTAGGAGAAGGGCAACGCCAGCAGCAGGAAAAGCGCGCTCAAGATCCGACCGGACGCACCGAGAAAGGTGAGGCCGAAATCCAGCACCTCCCAGAGCCGGATCACGACTCTGGAGAACCCGCGGCGCGAGCGGGCTCGAACGCGAGCGAGAGCCATCAAGGTGGGCAACACTCCAGGCCGCTTCCTATTCCCGCGATGATGATCGCTGCCGGGCGGTTTCCTTCGAGCCCTTCCGAGTGTGGGGGCGAGATCGGCGCACAAAATGTCAGATGGGGGACGCTCGGGCTCACTACGTTGCTCCTCACCCCCAACCCTCTCGAAAGGAGCAGCCGATGGACCATCAGCGAACTTGGGAACGCTACGCGCAGAGCTGGAAGGTGAAGACCGCCGAGGAGAAGCGCGCGCTGTATGCGGAGAGCCTGAGCCCGGAGTGCGTGTACACCGATCCACTGCAGCGCTGCAGTGGCTTGGCTGAGCTGGAGGCGTACATGCTGAAGTTTCACGAGCAGATCCCGGGAGGGCACTTCGTGACCAAGCGCTTCCAGACGCACCATGATAAGAGCATCGCGGAGTGGGACCTGTGCGACGCCAAAGGCCAGGTGCTGGGTGACGGAGTCAGCTTTGGCGAGTACGACGGCCAAGGTCGCCTGGTGCGCATGACCGGCTTCTTCCAGGTGCCAGATCCCGGCTGAACGAGGACCGAACGCATGAGTTATCTGCAGCGGGTGCGGCGCGCCGTCGACTTCATCGAGGAGAACCTGGAGCACGAGCTCGACGTGGCGGACGTCGCCGCCCGCGCTGGCATCAGCCGCTGGCACTTTCAACGCATGTTCAAGGCGCTCACCAAGGAGACGCTCAAGGGCTACATCCGGCAGCGACGGCTGGCTCTCGCGCTGGACAAGCTGCTGACCACGGACGCGCGCATCCTCGACATAGCCATTTCCGCAGGGTATGAAAGCCAGGAGGCGTTCACCCGCGCCTTCAAGCAGGCATTCGACCACACGCCTCACGAGTTCCGACGCATCGGCAGCAAGAACCTGTTCTTGAAGAAGGCGGAGATCGACGAAGGCTACCTGCGACACATCAATCAGAGCCTGAGCCTCGAGCCGCAGCTCATCGAGCAGCCCGTGATGCTGTGCGTGGGCATGCAGACGGAGTTCTTCTCCACGGACTCGGAGAAGAACAACATCGCCAGCAAGATCCCCGCGCTGTGGGCGGCCTTCTTGCCGCACCTGGAGGAGATCCCGCAGCGCATCCCCGGCGTCTGCTACGGCATCATCGAACAAGCGGCGGAAGGCTCGGAGCAGCTCAAGTACACGGCGGCCATGCAGGTCACCCAGCTCGACGCACTGCCCGGTGGCATGCTCTCGGTTTCGATCCCCGCGGCAACGTATGCCCACTTCGATCATCGCGGCGCCGTCTCGAACCTGGATCACTCGGTGAACTACGTCTACTCGA